>CALEYP010000078.1 GCA_937924895.1 uncultured Alphaproteobacteria bacterium | reverse complement strand
TTCTTCGGTTACATGGCTGGTGGCGCAAGCATGGAAAGCTTGAACATCATCTATAACCTAGCAGACGTTCTAAACAAGATTGCCTTCGGTGTGATCATCTGGAACGTAGCTGTGACAGAATCAGAAGCAAAAGCATAATTAGCCTTTGCAAGAGACAGGGCGATTTCGTCCTGTCTCATTCTTCCTTTACGATTTTATCAGTCAGCGTAGCCAGGAGAGACAGATGGTAGATGTTACAATCTATGATGACGTAACCCACCAGGCCAAACAGGCTCACCCTACCGCCTCTGCCACTGATGCGTTTGATTTCAAAGATTTTATTATGGGGCTATGCCCCGCAAATGGGCATCCGCTTGCTGCACCTGCCGCCCATCATTTTAAACGCCCTGGCAAAATGTTACGTGCCAAGCTGGCCCTATCAGCGGCCAAACGCATGGGCGCCTCGCAAGAGCCAGCACGCTATTGGGCAGCCGCTGTTGAATTGCTTCATAATGCGTCTCTTGTTCATGATGATATGTGTGATGATGATGCGGTGCGCCGCGGTCGGCCGTCTGTTTGGTCAGTCTATGGGCGCAATATGGCATTGGCGCTTGGCGATTGGATGATTGCCAAAGCTTTTGAATGTGCAGGCCATGCCGCAGCAGCCAGTGGGTTGCCTCATCTTGTTGGATTATTATCTGAACATATGCTTGCGACAACCACAGGCCAATCGCTGGAATTTGTGGAACAAGACTACCCTGCTTGGGACGCCTATCTTGAGATTTGCACAGGCAAGACGGCACCGTTATTTGTCGCCCCTGTTGAGGGCATTGCGCATCTCGCGGACCGTGCCCATGTAGCAGAACCGCTCCGCCGCTTTTTCACAGCTGTCGGTGCGGCCTATCAAATTGCCAATGACATGCAGAATGTTACCGGCACAGATGGGGCATTTAAACCAGCCTCAGACCTTGTACGGCGTACGCCAAATGCTGTGATTGTCACTTATCGTGCGTTATTAACAGGGGCCTTATTAGACGAATTTGATAGCTGGCTGAATAGCGATGATACAGAGCAAGCGCGCCACTGGCATCAAGCCATACTCTCATCACAAGCCTTGTCATTAACCGCTGAGCATATGCTTGGGATTGTCGATGAAGCAGATCGTTTGATTGCTGACCTACCAGCTGATTGCGCCGATATTGTTGCGCCTATCCATGCGCAATTGCGCAAGGCTACACAGCAGGTTCGCCTCTAACCACTCATCCTATTTCACAGCCTATCGCAGGCACTATGTGTCATCCGCCTGCGCCCTATCAGCGTATGAGAAATAAGGGTTTATGGGTTAGGGGACCAAATATCATGACAAAGACAATTATAGTGGGAGCGGGTTTTGGCGGCATCGCCTCAGCATTGCGAATGCGGGCCCGCGGTGATGATGTCATCCTCATTGACCGTCTGGCAAATATTGGCGGACGTGCGCAAGTCTTTGAAAGAGGCGGCTTTCGGCATGATGCTGGCCCAACGGTTATCACTGCCCCCTTCTTATTTGACGAATTATTTGAGTTATTTGGTGAAAAGCGCGCGGATCATATTGAATTCCGGCCGCTTGACCCCTGGTATCGTTTTGCGTTTCATGATGGGGACCAATTTGATTATCGGGCAACCTTAGAGGATACTTACGAAGAAATTGCCCGCTTTGCTCCAGATGATGTGAAGGGCTATCAAAAATTACTGAAAGTCTCGCAAGAGATTTTTGATATTGGCTTTACCAAATTAGCCGATAAGCCGTTTACGCGCTTTGGGACGATGATGGCACAAGTACCCGCCTTATTGAAATTACGGTCTTACCTCACCGTGGCCTCACTCGTGAATAAATATATCAAACA
The DNA here is from genome assembly GCA_937924895.1 of uncultured Alphaproteobacteria bacterium. Taxonomy (GTDB): domain Bacteria; phylum Pseudomonadota; class Alphaproteobacteria; order Puniceispirillales; family Puniceispirillaceae; genus UBA685. The sequence continues at coordinate 18,228 of CALEYP010000078.1, read as the reverse complement.
TCCCAAAATAAGACAGGCCTTCTCTATTCATCCGCTTCTTGTAGGTGGCAATCCCTTTAACACAACGTCGATTTATACGCTGATCCATTATTTGGAACGTAAATGGGGTGTCTTTTTTGCGATGGGTGGGACAGGCGCCCTTGTTCAAGCCTTGCGCGATTTGATGGAACGCCATGGTATCACGCTGATGCTCAATACTGATATCACTGAGATTATGAGCACCGGTAGCAAAGTTACAGGTGTCAAAACCGCCTCTGGTGAGGTGATAGCCGCAGACAGAATTATTTGTAATGGTGACCCGCCTACCATCTATAGCCAAATGATGCCGCAAGATAGCCATCGCCGGAAAAAAGCACTGCCAGATAAGCTCACTCATTATTCGATGGGGCTGTATGTGATGTTCTTTGGCACCAAGACACAATATCCGGATATTGCCCATCACACCATTTGGATGGGGCCACGTTTTAAAGAATTGTTGCATGACATCTTTGACAAGAAGATTTTAGCAGATGATTTTTCCCTATATCTGCACCGTCCGACTGCGACAGATGCTAGTTTTGCACCAGACGGGTGTGACAGCTTTTATGTGTTATGTCCCGTGCCAAATCTGCAAGGCAATGTCGATTGGAATATTCACGGCCCCGCTTTACGCGATAAAATCGTAGCCGCTTTGGAAGATACGATTATGCCAGATCTTTCAAAGACCATTACCGAAGATTTCTGGATGACTCCTGAAGATTTTAAATCAGATTATCGCTCCATGCATGGCGCAGGGTTTTCCATTGCACCTTTATTCACGCAAAGCGCTTGGTTCCGGTATCACAACCAAGACCCGCATTATGATAATTTGTATTTTGCGGCGGCTGGCGCCCATCCTGGCGCGGGGATGCCAGGGGTGCTTTGTTCTGCTAAGGTTGTCGAACGCATCATTGAGACCCAAGAGGCCAAAGAACGCAACCGCGCAGCATAAGGAGTCAAAGGGAGGGGCTGGCATGACATCACACACGCAGAGATATCATAGGCTTGATGTCCTGAGTGAGGCAGATAGCCGCCTAGCGCAAGGGGGGCGCACCTTTCATTTTGCGCGTCAATTCCTCGGCGCGAAGAGCGGCAAACATGCCGCCCAGCTCTATAGCCTATGTCGTTATCTTGATGATTGCGCAGATGGTGATATTGAAAATGGGCCGCAAAAATTACGGCATTTCCAACAGGATTTACAAAGCCTAAGAGAGGGCGGGAAGACGCCTCTTACTGACCCTGTGCTTGTGGCGATGGCCCCCTTTTTGCAGCAACATCATATCTCGCTTGCCGCGCTATCACACCTGATTGATGGGCTCGTCTCTGACCAAGCGCTTGTCGCTCTGACAGATGAGGCTGACCTTATCCGCTATGGCTATCATGTGGCAGGTACAGTTGGCATGATGATGTGTCCTTTGCTTGACTGCCGTGATGATAATGCGATGAAATTTGCCATTGATATGGGTATTGCGATGCAGCTCACCAATATTGCACGTGATGTTAAAGAAGATGCCGCCATGGGGCGGCGCTATCTACCAGCTAGCTGGGTCGACAACTTATCAGCCCAAGCGATTGCCAATGGCGCTGCGGCACGAGATGAGGCTGTTATCTTGACAGTCAAAGACGCGGTGGCACGTTGTCTGAGGCTAGCTGATCGCTATTATGAAAGTGGCTTTGCAGGCCTCGCTTATTTGCCGGCCCGGCCCCGTTTTGCCATTGCTGTCGCAGCTCATGCCTATCGCGAGATTGGCATATGCCTTGCCGAGGCTGATTATAATTGGCATGACGGACGGATGGTGACCTCCTTGGGACGCAAAGCAAAGGTAAGCCTTCGCGCCATACCAGCACTTTGGCAGGCGCAACCAGACCCACATAACGGTCCTCTTCACCAGCCATTAGCTGGGCTTGTGTGAGATGGTTCGCAAGCCAGAGATTGAGGTGATTGGTGCGGGATGTGCTGGGCTAGGTCTTGCCGCAGCCATAGCAGAGGCAGGGCTTGGTCAGGTGCGCCTTGTCACCAAGGAGATGCCAGCGCAAAGAGCCGATCATATTTGGGGCTTTTGGGGCGATGAGAGCCTAGAGCCCGCGATGAGATTAGCGCGCCATCACTGGTCAAGTTGGCAAATTTCAGATGAAACTCATACCATCACTCATCACAGCACAGACCATGCCTATCATGCGTTGCAAGCCTCGCATTGGCTGGCAGCCTGTCAGACACGACTAGAAGCGCAAGATGGTAGCCGCTTGATATGTCAGGATGATATTTCAGCCGACATCACAGCCACCATCCGTTTTGATAGCCGGCCGCCTCAATTGCCAAATAATGTTCTCTATCAGCATTTTCTGGGGCAATATGTCATGAGTGACCGTCCTGTCTTTACCCCCGATTGTGCGATTTTGATGGATTTCAGATGTGACCAATCATTGGGGATGCATTTTCTTTATCTCTTACCTTTTTCTGAGACAGAGGCCCTGGTAGAATCAACCTTATTCACCGATGAAATTGCCTCAGATAGCTATTATCGTGAGGCGATTGCGGGCTATCTGTCACGGTTCTATCAGACGGCTTCTTTCACCATTACAGGCGAGGAAAAAGGCGCCCTACCGCTTTGTGAGATTGCGCCCAACCCAAAGCCATCTGAAATTGCTATCGGCGCAAGAGGTGGGGCCTTACGTCCCTCTTCTGGCTATGGCTTTGTGTTTATCCAGCGCCATATCGGTCAGCTTGTCAGCCACTATCAGAAAACAGGCCGATGGCAGAGCCGCGCGCCTCATTCCCCGTTGCAGCTATGGATGGATCGGGTGTTTTTGCGAGTCATTGAAGGCCAGTCACCTGATCTTCCCTCTTATTTTGTTGGTTTGGCCGCACAGCTTGATGGGGCGGCTTTTGCGCGCTTTATGTCTGGCAAAGCTAGATGGCGTGACCTTGCCAAGGTGGTATGGGCTATGCCACCCTATCCTTTTGTAAAAGCCGCCTTGTCATTATTATGGCGACCAGCGCGCAAAGGATGGGTTGAATGAGTATGCTAGGCCTCAGTGATTGGATAGCTTTAGCGGCGGTGGTCATCATCGGCTTGCCACATGGTGCCTTTGACGGGGCTGTCTATCAGCTCTGGCAGGGGCAGCCGCGCCTTTCAGGCTATGTGCGATTTATCCTCAGCTACCTAACCCTAGCTGCTGTGATCATAGCGCTATGGCTGGTTTTTCCGGTGCTAAGTCTCTTGGGGTTTTTACTATTGTCAGCCTATCATTTTGGTGTGGGTGATAGTACCGCTTCGCAGCGTGCCATCAAGACCGCACAAATTATCTGTCATGGCGGGCTCGCCACAATTTGGCTGATGGTCACGCATCAGGCAGAAACAGCCCTTATCTTTGACGTGCTATCAGGGGCAGGTACAGCGATTTTGTGGGATATCACACCTCTCTTCCTTGTCATCTGGGGCGCGGCCGCCTTAGCCTATGGCACAGCAGCCTGGCAGGCCCCTGCCTTACGCGTCCGATTTGGTGAATTTATCGGGCTGGCGGTGGTCATGGCTATCTTGCCTCTCTTACCTGCTTTTGCCATCTATTTTTGTGCCATTCATAGCCGCCGGCATTTTACTCATCTCTGGCAGCGTTATCAGGCGGCAAAGCATGGCTCACCTCTCGGTCTAGCCTTGTTATTTACCTTGGCGTCTTGGGCGGGAGGCGGCGGCGCGTTATGGTTGTTGTGGGATAGTCAGGCCTTGGCACAATTAGCGTTACAAATCATTTTTATTGGCCTGGCTGCCTTGACTGTACCGCATATGATATTGGTTGATGGATTATGGCGCAGACGCCACATATAGGAAGACGATTATGAGCCGTGACAAAGATAAACAAGCCCATGCCCGCAAAGATGCGCATCTCGCGCTCGCCACGCGTGAAGAGGCCTTGGCTCAAATCGCTCATCCTTTTGATGCGCTATCGTTTCAGCATTATGCCCTACCAGATGTGAAGTGGCCTGATATTTCACTTGTAACCCACCTCGCCCGTAAACAGGTCGCAGCCCCCTTTTTCATTGGCGCTATGACGGGGGGAACAGATCGTGCAGACCAGATTAATCAGGCCTTGGCAGAGGTGGCAGAAACACATCAAATTGCGCTGGCGCTTGGCTCCCAACGGGCAAGCTTGGCGCAAGGACGCAGCTACAAATTTATCCGCAAAGCGGCACCAACCATTCCGATCATAGGGAATCTTGGCATTACGCAATTAGCCGCCCCTGATGGTTTGGCGATGGCATATGCCGCGATTGAGGCGATTGAGGCTGATATCATGGCCATCCATCTGAACCCGCTGCAAGAAGCTGCACAGCCTGAAGGCGACCATGATTGGCGGGGGTGCCGTGAGGCGCTGGCTCGTTTTATCAGTGACTCACCTGTGCCTGTGCTTGTCAAAGAGGTAGGGGCAGGCCTTCACCCCCAGCTAGCACAAGAGCTTGAGGCGATGGGAGCCGCCTATCTAGATGTAGCAGGCCTTGGGGGAACAAATTGGACGCGCATTGAAACCTTGCGCCGCACCGCAGCGGATGCCGCTCTTTTTGAACCATTCCTTGATTGGGGGATTGATAGCGTCAGCAGCTTGCAAGGCTGTGTGGCACGTGTGACACAAAGTAAACTCATTGCCTCTGGCGGAATACGACATGGGCTTGATGTTGCCAAAGCACTGGCATTGGGCGCCTCATATGTCTGTGCGGCTGGCCCCTTCTTAAAAGCGCTCGCCCCAGATGAGACAGGCCTGTCACAAAAGGCACTATCTGAGACTTTAACGCGCTGGCAAACACAGCTTCGCCTGGCTTGTTTCCTTACAAATTGCGCAAATATTGGGGCTCTTTCCCCAGATCTGATAAAAAATTAGAAAAAACGAATAAAAAATGCGGCGCAGGTAATCCACCCTGTCAGCCGCATTGTATAAGGTATGACTTGAGAAAGTCTTCCCCCCCGAGGAGGTCTCGGTTTCCTACTTTCCGAGACCTCCATCCTACCCCGCAGAGCTGGTCGGAAAAAGAGGGCGCGGCTTCGTTTTCCACCCTATGATGAATTTTGTTTAACGTCCTTTCCAGACAGGGTCTCGTTTTTCGGCAAATGCACGGGCGCCTTCCAACTGATCTTCGCTTGAATAGAGACGGTCGACAGTGGCTAATTGGCGTTTTGAGACTTTATTCAACGCATCTTGCGCTTTCATATCTTCGGCTTCTCTCACCACTTCTTTAATGGCGGCATAGACCAAAGGCGGGCCTGATTCTAACAGACGCGCTAACTCCCATGCCGCATCGCGCAAGCCCTCATCGGCAATGATATCTTTGACTATGCCCCATTTGTGAGCTTCGCCCGCATCCATCCACCGCCCTGTCAGCAGTAAATCCATCGCCACATGATAGGGGATGCGTTTTGGCAATTTAATTGAGGCCGCATCTGCGACAGTGCCAGAGCGAATTTCAGGGAGTGCAAAACTGGCCGTCTCTGCGGCAAGGATGAGGTCACAGGAGAGTGCAAGCTCAAACCCGCCACCACAGCAAATACCATTCACTGCGCAAATGACAGGCTTATTCATATTGCCTAGTTCCTGCAAGCCCCCAAAGCCGCCAATGCCATAATCACCATCAACAGCGTCACCACCAGCCGCGGCTTTCAAATCCCAACCAGCACAGAAGAATTTATCGCCTTCAGCCCGCAAGATAGCAACGCGCGCCTCTGGGTCATCTCGGAAACTCATGAAAAGCTCACCCATCTGGCGGCTAGTGGCAAGGTCAATAGCATTGGCTTTCGGACGGTTGAGTGTGATTTCCCAAATGCCGCCTTCTTTGACAATCGTGAGGGCTTCCATGGCTTAGGCTCCTTTATCTGGTGATGACGGTTGTCCTGTGACAATAAGGGCGTCCACAGCAACCGCTCTGTCTGTTGTGATGATGACAGGATTCATTTCAATTTCAACTAAGGGGCTGTCACTTGTTGCGCTAGCGAGCACATGATCAGTCAGGCGAGTGATGGCCGCTAGCAATGGCGCTATTGCCCCAGCAGGCTTGCCGCGATAGCCCCTCATGATTGGCCAACATCGTAAGTTTGTGAGCGCCTCTGCAATGGCATCAGGATGTGCTGGCAGGCTGAGATGAACCTTATCATCAAGCAATTCGGTATAAATGCCGCCTTGCGCAATCGTCAGAAGGGGCCCATGGGCAGGGTCAATCGTCACACCCAGCAATAATTCTAGTACGGGGTCAGTGATCATCTCTTCAATTAAATAGCCGTCAGGTGCCGCGAGGGAGGCCAGCGTCTCTGTCAGCATCGCTTCAGATGTGATGTTAAGGCGCACAGCACCGGCTTCGGTCTTATGCGCAAATCCCAACCCTTTCACCACCAACGGATAGGTCAGACCCTGTGCCACCTCTATCGCCTCAGCGGCTGTGGCGGCTGTGCCATTTTTGGGGACATCAATCCCGAGAGAGGCCAGACGGTCTTTACCTTCATCCTCTGTTAGGCTACCTGCCGGTGGACAGGATGCCCATGAGGCTGGCAAAGATAGAGGGGCCGGCGCTGCCCAAGCTGCGCCAATTTTTACTAGCGCTTCAATAGCCGCCAGACCATCTTCTAGCCCCATCACAGGCGTGATATGATGGGCATGGAGCGGGGCCACAAACGCCTCAGTTAAAGTCTCTGGCAAGGTTGAGAGCAAAATTGCTTTCTGTTTTGTTTGCTGTACAGCGGCTATCAGACAATCACGCGCAGGATACCAAGCCGCTTCGTCACAGCGATCCGCGCGCGGCGGGTCAAGGATCAAAATGCTGACCGCTTGTGGCCCCTCAAGCATCGCGGCAAAAGCCTCAGTCATGACAGGCTCATCACCCCAAATATAGGTTTGGTAATCAAGCGGGTTAGACAGATGCACCAATGGCCCCAAAGCGGCGGCAAGGCGCGTTGTCTGTTGCGTTGTTAAGGCAGGGAAAGAAAGGCATGTCTGGCTGGCAGCATCTGCCATTAATGAAGCTTCACCACCTGAGCAAGATAGTGACGCAATATCAGGGCTTTCAAAGACCCCGTGATCATGCGCCAATTTCAAGGCTTCTACGAAAGCGCCAAGGCTGTGTAGGCGCGCAATGCCAAGCCGTTCAAACAAAGCATCAGCAGAGACATCACTGCCAGCCAATGAGGCGGTATGAGACAAGGTGGCTTGCTGTGCAGCATCTGATTTGCCGACTTTAATCGCAATGATGGGGATTTGCTGGGCGCGTGCTTTGGCGGCTAGCTGCTCAAGCTTGGCAAGAGATGAGATGCCTTCAATATGCAAGCCAAGCGCCGTGATACGCGGATCATCAAGTAAGCCCATTGCCAAATCACACATATCAATCTGGGCTTGATTTCCGGCTGTCCCAAGAAAAGCCAAAGGAAGGGCTCGTTGAGACATAGATAGGGTGATGGCCATATTTGAGCTTTGCGTGATGATAGCCACACCAGAGGCGACCGCTGTCCCGCCATGTTCATCAGGCCAGAGCGGCACCTTATCCAGATAATTGACAAAGCCATAACAATTCGGCCCCAAAAAAGGCATATCTCCGGCCTTTTCAATCGCCATCTGTTGCAAGGTACTACCTGATAGCTCGCCTGCTTCGGCAATGTGAGAGGCATCAGATTCAGTTTCAGCAAAACCAGAAGCGAAACACACAGCCCCCCCTGCCCCTCGGTTCGATAACGCCCCTAAGATCTCTGGTGTGAGGGTACGATTTACACCGATAAAGCTGGCATCTGGCGCTTCAGGCAGCGCATCAACAGAGGCATAGGCTGGCAAACCAGCGACTTCTGTCTTTGACGGATGGACGGGCCAAATTTCGCCCTCATAGCCTGCTTTTTGCAATTGGCGAATGACATTGCTAGCCCAGGCCCCGCCAAAGACAGCTATATGGGCAGGGCTGATCAAACGCTGAAGAGAGGCCATGATTTAGCCTCCTAGTGGGCGTAGCAAATCACGGCTGATAATATGGCGCTGGATCTCAGATGTCCCATCCCAGATACGTTCGACACGCGCATCACGCCAGAACCGCGCAAAAGGTAGATCATCCATCAAACCCATACCACCATGAAGCTGGATACACGTATCTGTCACGCGTGCCAGCATCTCTGTGGCATAGAGTTTGGCGCTCGCAATTTCGCGGTTACCATCACGGCCCTGATCTAGTTGCCACGCGGCATTCAAGGTCAAGAAATCAGCGGCATCAATCTCTGTAATCATATCAGCTAGCTGGAAGCTCACCCCTTGGAATTTCCCAATTTGCTGGCCGAATTGCTTGCGCTCTACAAGATAGGGCAATGTCATCTCAAACGCACGGCGCGCGCGGCCCACAGAACAAGCTGCTACGGAAATACGCGTGCCACCTAACCAGTCATTGGCAATATCAAAGCCACGATGAACCTCACCTAAGATTTGGCTTTTTGGCAGACGGCAATTATCAAAGCGCAAAATACAATTCTGATAGCCACGGTGAGAGACAGAGTTATAGCCTGGTGCAATCTCAAAGCCAGGCGTGCCTCTATCAACCAAGAAGCAGGTAATTTTCTTCTTGATACCGCGCGGGGTTTCCTCTTCCCCTGTGGCAACAAAGACAATCACAAAATCAGCAATATCGGCATGGCTGATGAAATGCTTGGTGCCATTGACGATCCAATCATCCCCATCTGGCTTGGCGGTACATTGCATACCACGCACATCAGATCCTGCCCCTGGTTCTGTGAGGGCTAGGGCGTCAAATTTTTCACCTGTGACAGCAGGAAGCAAATATTTCTCACGCTGCTCCCCTTCACACGCCATCAAAATCCCAGAGGGGCGACCGAAAAAGACTGTTAACGCATTTGAACCACGTCCCAATTCCCGTTCAACAAGCGTGAAATCCACATGGTTTAGACCAGCGCCGCCTACTTCTTCTGGGAAATTACAAGCAAAAAACCCAAGTTCGCGGCATTTGCGGGCAATCTCATCCCCTAATTCCCGCGGGACCTGACCGCTGGCTTCGACCATCTCTTCATGTGGATAGATCTCTGTTTCAACAAATTGGCGAACAGTGTCGACAATCATTTCTTGTTCTTGGCTTAATCCAAAATCCATGTGGTAACTCCTCTTATAAGGGGGGTGAGGCTGTTAAAATTGATTTATGATGAGGCAGGACGCATCCCAACGGCACGGCCACAAAAATCAGGGACTGGCAATAGTGATTGCGCCTCATGCAAACGTGCCATCGCATCTGCGACAGGGGCCTGAGGCTCGCAGCTCTTGCTCTCATTGCTATTCACATGCAGCAATAGATGCTCAGAGGTCGCCACAACCACGCCTTCGTCATTGCACAATTCATGACACAAAGTTAGCTTCTTGCCTGTGGCTGATAGGAGCTGTGTGCGCACCGTAAAGTCATCACCTTGTGATAATTCCTGTAGATGGCGGATATGTGATTCAACAGTGAAATAACTATAGCCGCGTGACAGATAAGCATCATCCATCCCTGCCAGTGCGAGCAAGGCATCTGTTGCTTCGCCAAAGACCTGACCATAGCGATGCTCTGTCATATGGCCGTTATAATCAATCCATTCCGGTTGCACGCGTCCCTCATGTAACTGCAAGGGCGCGCTCAGCTCGATATCATCTAATGTTGGCTTGGCAGGCGCTCTGCTCGCTTCCACTTCATTCAAAAAGGCACCTGCGCCCCAATGATGCTGTTTCAGGAGCCTGATAAAGCCAAGTAGGTTTTTATCGCGGATGGCCTCTAATTCTCGAATAGAATAGGCCCCTGATTGGGCATCTGACTGCGAGGCGATCTTGTCAATCAGCTCATCTGTCATCTCTGGCACATCCATCAATTTGGTCCATGGCCAGGCAAGCGCCGGTCCAAATTGTGAAATGAAGTGACGCATCCCTGCCTCACCACCTGCCACGCGATAGGTCTCAAACAAGCCCATCTGCGCCCAACGCATCCCAAAACTATGGGTGATAATATCATCAATCACATCTGTCGTCGCAATATCATCATTAATCAGCCATAAGGCCTCACGCCAAACCGCTTCTAGAAGACGGTCACCGACATGCGCGTCAATTTCACCTTTGATGTGAACTGGTTTCATCGCAATCGAGGATAAGATGCTCTTCGCGCGTGCTATCTGATCAGCTGATGTCGCCGGTGATGCGACAAGCTCCACCAATGGCAAAAGATAGACCGGGTTGTAGGGATGAGTCACAACAATCTGTGACGGATTGGCGGCCCCTTCTTGTAATTGCGTGGGGGTAAAGCCAGAGGTTGATGAGCCGATTAACGCCTCTGATCCGCAGGCCGCCTGGATATCTTGATAGACCGCATGTTTCATCGCAAGCCGCTCTGGCACAGATTCTTGAATCCAAGCCGCATCTTTGACCGCCTCTGCCAAACTATCAGCAAAGGTCAATGCCCCTTCGGCAGGTTGCGGGCCATCAAGCAAGAAGGGCGCTGCTTTTTTTGCATTCGCCATCACTTCGCTGATTTTGCGTGCGGCTTCTGGGTCAGGGTCAAAGAGACAAACATCCCACCCTGCCAATAAAAAGCGCGCTGCCCAACCGCCACCAATGACACCACCGCCAATAATTGCTGCCTTTTGCGCCATCTCCTACCTCCTTGCTAAGCGTCCTATTTTAGCGAGACACTGGGGCGCGTTTCACGAGCTGTAACTCGGCACGCACCTCATCAGGTGTCATCAAAGTTGGTCCAAGATTGGTAATAATAGAAGCTGCCTTTTCAACAAGCTGGGCATTGGTCGCCAACACACCTTTTTCAAGCCACAAATTATCTTCCAGACCGACACGAATATTGCCACCAGCCAGCGTTGCCGCCGCAACATATGGCATCTGGTGACGGCCGATGGAAAAGGCTGAGAACGTCCAATTTGATGGAATGTTATTCACCATCGCCATGAAAGTGTTTAAATCATCTGGTGCGCCCCACGGAATGCCCATGCACAGCTGAATCATTACGGGATCGTCAATCAGCCCTTCAGATACCAATTGTTTGGCCAACCAAAGATGACCGGTATCAAAGGCTTCAATCTCTGGGCGCACGCCTAAATCTGTCATACGTTTTGCCATATCACGCAACATGCCTGGCGTGTTGGTCATCACGTAATCAGCCTCAGCAAAGTTCATCGTCCCGCAATCAAGCGTGCAAATCTCTGGCAAACATTCTGCAACATGTGCCACCCGCGCTTCGGCGCCAATCATGTCTGTGGCGGCTTCATTTAACGGCAAGGGGCTATCAGATGGGCCAAAAACCATATCACCGCCCATACCAGCGGTGAGATTCAACACAACATCTGTATCAGATTCGCGGATCCGGTCTGTCACCTCACGATAGAGGGCGAGGTCACGTGAGGGGGCGCCTGTTTCTGGGTCACGCACATGGCAATGCACCACAGCTGCCCCTGCCTTCGCGGCATCAATGGCTGCCTCGGCGATTTGTTGCGGGGAACGAGGCACAAGTGGGCTTCTATCCTGTGTGCCACCTGACCCTGTAATAGCTGCCGTAATGAAAACGGATTTCCGCATCTCTAATGGCATGAGACCTCTCCTCAATAGATAAAAATAAGCTGTTTGACGATAGTCACTTTACTTCTGCCCACTTTATGCGCATATAGTCAAAAATCATGCAGAAATGGTCAAAACGACAAAATACCCCGTTGGAAATGCGCTTTTTACTATTTGATCGCTTTTCCAATTTATGTCTGGCGAATTGCTTAGAGCCCCTGCGCGCGGCCAATGATTTCGCGCGGCAAGAGGGACGTACCGCACCACAATTCCAATGGCAGTTTCTAACGCTTGGTCAGGAGATTGTGCATAGTTCAAGCGGCTTGCCAATCTCGCCACAAGGGGCGGCTGAGGATTGTGAGCCTTGTGATTATCTGTTGGTGCTCGCCTCTTATGAGCATTTGCGTCATGATACCATCTATGGGCGCTCCCTATTGCGTCAGCTATCTCAGAAAGCGCGCATTATTATCGGCTTTGATACCTCGCCTTGGTTATTAGCAGCCGCGGGCCTGCTGGATGGTAAGCAAGCGACCATCCATTATGATTTACATGACGCCTTTGCCGAACGCTTCCTGCAGACTGAGGTTACACATCGCCCGATTATCCAAGATGGCCGAATGATCACATGTGCGGGGGCGCATAGCTCGTACCAATGTATACGGCAAGTGATCAGCCATGAGATCGGGGAGAATATGGCGGTAGATATTGATAATTTGTTCCTTCAAAGCCCGAGCCGCGCCACCCCTGGCGGCCGTGCCCATCACGTGCCAGCCAGTGTGGTACAGCGCGCGCTGGCCCTTATGCAGGAGCATATTGAACGACCCTTATCATTGGCTGATATTGCCAAAGATGTGGCATGCCCCCCAAAGAGTTTAAGTCGTCGCTTTCAGCTGGAGTTAGGAACCAGTCCTGGTGTGGCCTATCGTCATCTACGCCTCACACAAGCCTATAAATTATGTGAGAATGCGCATTTATCGGTGGGAGAGATTGCCTTGCGGACAGGTTATGAAAGCCCGGCCGCACTCACACGTGCCTTTAAAATTCGGTTTGGACGCACGCCACGCATGGTCCGCGCTGGTACATTTCTACCGAGCATGATAAGAGATGAGGTATAAATTACGCGGGCTATATTCCCATCTGTCTCAAGGATGCCATCATGTCAGAATTAGAACAGCTATCACATGACGCCTTTCTCAAAGCGGTGCGTTTTAATGATGATGGCCTTGTGCCAGCCATCGCGCAACAATTTGACAGTGGTGAAGTGTTGATGATGGCCTGGATGACTGAGGCGACATTGAGAGAGACGCTTGAAACCAAACGCGCTTGCTATTGGTCACGCTCACGCCAGAGCTTTTGGCGCAAAGGTGACAGCTCTGGTCATATTCAAGAGGTGAAGGACGTCACCTTAGATTGTGATGGTGACACAATTTTGCTGCTGATTGATCAGACAGGCGCCGCCTGCCATACCGGCAAGCGGAGCTGTTTTTTTAAAAAGGCACAAGCTGATTAAAGCGCGCTGAAGGCGCCGGATTCTGCATCATAATGATGAAGTGCGCCAGCCCTGATATCATGCCATAAACCATGAAGCGCTAGCTCGCCATTTTCAACCGCATCTTGGATGAAGGAAAAACTCATCAGGTTAGAAAGCGATACCTTCACAGCTTGTTGTTCCAAGGCGGTGAGATCGCCTTCTTGATCTGTGCCTTGCAAGGCCTCAAAAGCAGGACGCATCAACGAGACCCAGCGCGCCACAAAAGAGGTTTTAGGGTCAAGCGTGGTCTCTTTATCACCACATAAGGATTGGCAGCCAGCGACACCACCGCATTTGCTATGGCCGACGATTATAATATGTTTCACCTTGAGGGCGGTGACCGCATATTCTAGCGCGGCAGCTGTGCCGTGATTATCAGCGCTTTCATCATGATGCGGGACAAAATTCGCGATATTCCGATGCACAAAAATATCACCAGGCGCCTCAGCCAACATATCAGTGATTTGCATGCGGCTATCACAGCATGAAATGACCATCGCAGAGGGAAATTGCCCCTCATCAATGAGCTGTTCAAATAGCGGCTGATCTTCAGCATAATCAACAACTTGCCATGCTTTGAAGCGATGGATAAACTCAATGGGGAGAGCATGGGATGTCATGAAAGGCTCCTAGTGCGAGTAACAGGCTAAATTGCCCACTATGATAGACGCTTACCCCCCGACTTTCAAGATAGAACGCGTCCCCGCTGGTCAGCATTTCACCCCATAGGATGGCTTAGTGATGATGATGGCCCTCTTCGCTACAATGGGCGATTTCATCAACCATCCCTGTTATTAATTGCTGATAAAGCTGGGGACCCGGCGTGAGGTCACTACCAAGCGGGTCAAGCTTTGCTGTGACAACCGCATCATGACTATCCAAAGCGGCAAGAGACAGCGCTTCGAATTGCGGCTCCTGAAATACACAAGAGACCTGCCCTGTTTCAATCACATGCTGCAATTGTGCTAAGGTTGCGGCGGTTGCCTGGGTGGCATGACCATCAAGGATGGTGCCTATCACGTGCAAATCATAGGCCAATTCCAAATATTGAAAGGCATCATGATAAGTGACAAAACCCGTCTCATGCGCGTCATGCAAATCCTCTGACAAGAGTGTGTTCCAACGTGTAATATCCGCTATCGCCGCTGTGGCATTGGCTGTGTAGATAGCGGCATTGGCGGGATCACCCACGCCCAAGATTTGCGCGGTATAGGCAAGCATGGCCTTAGCATTCTCTGGATCAAGCCAAATATGTAAGTCGTGAGGTGAATTACCATGATCATGCTCATCATGGTCATCGTGGCCGTGCTCGTCATGCCCGTGATCGTCATGGTGGTCTTTATGTCCGTGCTCGTCATGCCCGTGATCGTGATGCCCGTGCTCATTATGATCGTCATCTGCCGCACTTGCCATCATAAAATCATCTTGATGACGATAGGGCAAAAGGCGCAAATCTGGGGTAGATGTGTAAGAAATAAAACGGTCATCACCCTTCGCTGCTTTTGCAAGCGACATTTCAAATTGTCCGTCGATCAGAAAGATAAAATCAGCCTCGGCAAGCTGTAACCTGTCAGACGGCTTGAGGGAAAAACTATGCGGGCTCTCGGCCCCTTTTACCAGAAATGACACGTCAGCCAAATCACCTGTTACTTGCGTGATGAGGCTGTGAAGGGGGGCAATGGAGGTCACAATCTTCAGCTCATCCGCTTTGGCAGCGTGCGATGCAGTTAAGCCGGCCAGCAGAGCCGCAGAAAGTGAAAAGAGATGACGCATGACAGATATCTTTCTATGATATGAATAGACAAATTTTCATAAGTGTTATATTATAACATCACAATTTGCAACCCTGGATCCGATTTTATGCCCTCATCACATTGCACTAACCATCATCATTGTCAGGAAACTGCGCTAGCTACGGCTGAGGCACATTGTGACACCTATGGCGAGAGACTAACGCCTAATCGGCGGGATGTGTTGCGCCTGATTTGGCAATCACATCGGCCCATCAAAGCCTATGATTTGATTGATTTAATGAGTGCGCAAGATGCCAAGGTGAAACCGGCGACGGTGTATCGGGCATTGGATTTCCTACTCGCGCAAGGGCTTATTCATAAGATTGATAGCCTCTCAGCCTTTACCGGATGCAGCCATCCGAACCAGCATGATGATTGCTATTTTTTGATTTGTCACTCCTGCGGTACAGCGCAAGAATGCTGCTCACCGCTTCTGGCAGACGCGATTAAAAGCGAAGCTAAACAACAGGATTTTAAGCTGACACGGACCGTGTTAGAAATTGCAGGACAATGCGCCGCCTGCCACGAGATAACGCCTCATATGGCTGGAGAAGAGGCCCGCTAAGCAGATGAGTGACATTTTACTTTCTGGGCTGGATATCACCCACCACATTCACCAGCGTCCAATTTTGGATAAGGTATCGCTAACGATGTCACGTGGTGATTTCATCACGATCGTGGGGCCAAATGGCGCTGGCAAATCTACCCTTATCAAGGTGTTAACGGGACTGATTACGCCTGATCAAGGGCAGGTAATGCGGGGTCAAGGGGTCAAAATTGGCTATGTGCCCCAAAAAATGAATAGCGAGGCAAGCCTGCCTTTGAACGCGCGCCGCTTCATTACGCTGAACCAGCCCTCTTTGGCACGATTTGATGAGGTCGTGGCTGATAACGGGATCGCCCCATTACTTGATAAACAGATGCGTCACCTATCTGGTGGGGAATGGCAAAGGGTGTTGCTAGCGCGGGCCTTGATGGATGAGGTGGATGCCATCATTCTAGATGAGCCGGCACAAAATCTCGATCTGACGGGGCAGATGCAATTTTATCAGCGCCTTGATGCCATTCATCAAACAAGAGGGATTGCGATTTTGATGGTCAGCCATGATTTGCATATGGTGATGGCGTCTACCAAACAGGTGGTCTGTCTTTATCATCATATTTGCTGTTCTGGCGCGCCACAAGCTGTGACAAAAGACCCTGAATTTGAAAAATTATTTGGCCAAGATATGGCAGCGATGATGGCGATTTATCACCATCAGCATGACGCGCATCATGACCATCACCATCATCATGATCACGTGTGTGATCATCACACCTCTCATGGCGAAGGATGAGGCGTGATGTTTGTTGATTTGCTAACTTCTGACTTTGTCCTACGAGCGCTCATTGCTGGCTTTCTGATTGCCGTGATGTGCGGGGTCATGGGATGTTTTGTTGTCTGGCGGCGAATGGCCTATTTTGGCGATTCCTTATCTCATAGTGCTTTGCTGGGCATTGCGATCGGCCTTGCGACAGGCTTATCTCAAATGGGCGGCATATTCCTCATCTGTCTGATTTTTTCATCCCTTCTTCTCTGGTTATCTCATCGTGATGTCCTCACAACAGATAGCCTGCTTGGTATTTTAGCTCACGGCGCCTTATCATTTGGGATGGTGTTATTGAGCCTGTTCAATATCAGAGTGGACCTACATGCGCTCTTATTTGGTGATATCTTGATGGTGCTACCGCAAGATTTGTGGCTCCTCGCGGCGGGTGCGGGGCTGGTTCTTGGGGTGTTATGGCGGTTTTGGGCCCCCTTGATCTTAATGACTATCAATGACCAGTTGGCCAAAGCCGAAGGCGTGCCGATTTTACTGATGCAGATTATCTTGCTCTTAGTCATGACGGTAACAGTCGCGCTATCCGTTCAGGTGGTTGGTATTTTACTGATTACATCCTTCCTTATCATACCAGCAGCCACAGCACGCCCCTTTGCGCGCTCGCCTGAAATGATGGCTGCTGTGGCGGTGGTAATCGCATTAAGCGCGGTTGTGGCAGGTATTATCCTATCCTTGCTTGCTGACACACCGACAGGCCCGACTATGGTTGCAAGCCTGACCTGTCTGTTTGCGATAAGCGCAATAATATCACCGTTTTTATCGCGCGGTCGTTAGATCACCTCATAGATAAAAGAGGCATCACCGCCGAGCAAATCATCAAGCAATGAGAAATCAGTGATGACATTATGGCCGCCATTATGCTTATCACCAACGATGGCTTTAAACTCCTGATATGGCACAGGCTCATCAAATTCGATTTTCATATAAGGCATTGAGACACGACCATTACTGTAGATACTTCCCGCTGAGAATTGCAGGATAATCTCAGTGAAGCTGATATAATCATCCGCATTTTCTGCCTTATATTCACCTGCCACAATATCTCTGAAGAAAGCGGCACCATCAAATTCAATGTTAGGTGATATGAGAATGAGATCATCATAATGAGTTGTCTTATCAGCCCCCTCGACAAAGTTGAAAAAGGCTTCTTTATTCGGGGGAGGTGCCTTAGATTCGCCCTGATAAGCCAGCAATTTAAACTGGTCAATACCGCGCTGGAAGCCTGTTACATGATCTGAGCCATCAGAGGCCGCATAGGCATCATCATAGGCGCCAAATTGATAGACATAAATATCAATATCATCATTCACCATTAGCGGATCATCTGGATCATCCGGGTCATCATGTGAAGCATCGAGATACACCTTATCATCACCTTTACCAGGACGAATAACATCATCACCGCCGGTATCGCTGATGACATCATTATCATCACCCGTATCAATGACACGGCCCACCTCTTCATCAGTGCGGTCAATCTTATTCCCGCCAGTGGTAGGCTCACCATCCAGATCGTCAATGGTGCGGAAAACCAGATCAATCTCTAAACGCTGAGTTTGTTTCGGCACACCGCCAAAGTCAGGGGTATTGACATCAGGATAATCCCCTTGCCCATCATCTACTTCAAGGATCAAGGTGCCTGTTTCTGTAAAGAAGACGCTGATCGAACCTGTATCAATGTCACGCTGGGTAAAGGCATCATAGGCCTTATCAGGCCCGCGCTCTTCCCCTGCCCGGCGAATGACAGCCCCGCCTGTATCAATAATACGGTAAATCACGCCAAGGGCGGGGTCCGCATCAAGGTCGCCGCCTTTCAGATAGCGATTATCCAAAATCATTGGTGTGGTCGCGCCCTCATCTAGCGTGATCTGATCCCGATAGGAGATAATAGTTTTGCCCTCATTAATATTGATGACATCAGAATGATGAGTGATGCGTTCAATCTCTGAGGCGGCATCAA
>CALEYP010000077.1 GCA_937924895.1 uncultured Alphaproteobacteria bacterium | reverse complement strand
CTGCGGTTGGTATGACGGCGCGCACCTGGTAGGCGCAACCCGTCTAACTTTTCAATCTCCTTGAAGAAGTCACTGCTATGGTCGCGCCAGCCATCACCAACAATCAAATCAGGTGAGAGGGCAATGATAAGCTCCCCGCCGCGGGCCGGGCCACCATCATTATTATCCTGTTTGGCTGCTTCGTAGCTGAACTGGTCACCTGTTAGCGCTGATGATAATAATTCAACCATCAAAGAAATAGCAGACCCCTTATAGCCGCCAAATGGCAGCAATACCCCCTTCAGCACTTCATTGGGGTCATTTGTCGGCTGGCCATCAGGCCCAAGACCCGTGCCATCTGGTAGCTCATGGCCGTCACGAGCCGCAATCATCACATCCCCCTTTGCAAGGCGTGATGTCGCCATATCAAACACAACTGGTGTTGTCCCAGGGCGCGGGAAGGCAAAGGCGAGCGGGTTTGTCCCAAAAAAGGCAGTGCTTGTTCCAGCAGGTGCAACTGATGGTTTGAAACAGGTACAGGCAATACCAACTAGATTTTGTTCCGCTAGATATTCCACTTCTGGCCAGAGGGCCGCAAAATGGAAGCTATTATAAAGCCGCATCACAGCAATCCCGGTTTGTGAGGCAGCCTTTGCCAAAACAGGAAGCGATTCAGATAAGGTGTACGGCGCATAGCCATGCGCACCATCAACTGAAATCACCGCAGGAAGGGTCTGGTCAATCACAGGTTGGGCCTTGCCATTCACCTTGCCGGACTGCATGGATTTGATATAGCCAGGCAGGCGGAACAAACCATGAGAGGCTGAGCCATCACGTTCTGCACGAGTGACCGTATCTGCGATAGCCGCGGCATTCGCTTCATCACAGCCATGGGCCAATAAGGCTTTTGTTGCTAACGCTCTAATCTCATCAAGCGTCAATGCCTTAGTATCTTGTGTAGCGGACATAGTTGGCTCCTTCGTTATTTCATTTCACTTAATCATTATCAGTTAGCCCTGCCCCAGCACCAGCAGCGCGAGACGCCTCTGAGGATGGGACATAGGTCTTATAGGCATAGTGAGAGACAAGCTCATAACAGCTATCACTCACTACAACGCGCACCGGCATTGATAAGGCGGCACCAGGATGAAAGGCGATTTTGCGCAACATCAGTGTCTGCGGGATCGTCTTATGATGCCCCTGACAAATTGTTGTCAGCGGTTGGGCGTCGGCCGTGGCAAAAGACCAAAAATAAGGGCTCTGCGCCAAGGCCATCAAACCATGCGATAGAAGAGGATAATTGAGCGCCTCGCAATGCAGCGTCAGGCTATCATCTGAAAGATAGAAATCGCGACCAGCCAGCATATCTGGCAAGCTAGCATCTAATGGCAATTGCCAGCCATCGCCTGCCTTATGAGGTGATGTTGCTAAGCCGTAACCTGCAGCGAGAGATGCTGAAACTTCATCTGAGATATCATGCCCCAACTGGGCCATAAATTGACCCGCTTGCGCAATATCATCTGCGCTTGCGAAATCATAGCCTGCCCCGCAAAAGGCTTTCTTCAGCTCAGCATATAATTGGTTTGCAGATAACCGCATTACGCCATCTCAGATGGAGAAGACAGGGCTGGTGGTGCAACCACCCAAAAGGCCCAATCATCGGCTTGTGGGTCTGATAACTCGGCTGCTGATGGCGCTCCTTGGAACATCGTGATACGAGTCCATCTATCAGAACGCGGATCAAATTTAGAGGCCCCAAAAAAGGATAATTTACAGCGCAACAAATCAATGGGCCGGCATTCAGCCCCCACCAAATTCCCTGCAATTTCCGCATAGGGGAAATGGGCTGTATTCTGAAGGCGTCTGACAATAAAACGCGATTGTGGATAACGCAGAAGTAATTCTGCAACAGTGGCATCTGACCCAAGGCTATCCATCTGTGTCAGCAGATCTGCGATATAATGCGCAATTGCGAACGGCATCTCCTTATCTTGACCTGCCTCTTTTGTCGCATCGCCAAGCCGCGGTTCTAATTTCTCTTCAGACACATACCAAAATTGTTGGCGCGCTTCAGACTTTGAGATATCAATCGCAAGTGCCCATTGATAATGCTGCTGGATAATCTTATGCAGCTGAGACATTGTCATGGCAGGCTCTAGCAGCGGCGCTCTGGCTTGTGTCATACAATCTTCAAGACCATCACAAATCTCTGATTGATATTCCATGATGAAAGACGCCATGAGGGCCGTAAAATCATCCCCTCGCGTGCTAGCATAAGTGAACAAGGCTTCAAATGGGTAAGAGGATGCAAGATGGTCATCTAAGACTGACCGCAAAGCCGTCCATTCTTTCCGCAATTGAGCGATGATAGAATGATAGCCGGCATCATCAACTTGCCATTGTTCGAGATGCGCTTGGACCCTATCCGCTAACTTGTGATAGATCTGTTGTTCATCTGATGATAAGGCAGCACGCTGACGTGTCCGCGCAATGGCTGTCTCACGCACCATGATCCAACTATGAAGCAAATTAGGATGATGAATAAGGAAGGGCGCCATCCCCAACCCTGTAGAATTTCCAACCCCTAAATTACGGCGCATCACAGGATGCAACGACGTTGCCTCTGCCCCGCCCCGCGCCTTTGCCACATGCTCAGCAAGTAAAAATGTAAATTCACGGATGAGATATACGGTTAACATCTCAGCTCTGAACGGGCCATCCAGGCCAGGATAATTTTTGATAACATCACGGTCTGCGATACCAAATTTACCATTGCCATAGACAGCCGTCGTGCGCATCAAATAGCCAATTGCTGCGATTTTATCATGATCTGGCTGCTGGCCTTCGGCAAGGGCGTCGACCACATGCGCAAACAGGCGCACCGATTTATTAGCCCGCGAGAGAGTCATCACTTTTTCATGATACTGCCCAGCTTCTTGATGGGTAACTTCTTCGGATAATTGGGCAACATCAGCCGCTGATGGGATACCATCGAACAAGCAAAAACTAGCATCCCAAGCAGTAGCTATCACGCGGTCTGTCCGTTCAGCATCAGCCAGAGGACGGCTATAAGCGATAAGCGCATATTCTTTACCATGGAACGGCATCACCAACACGGCATGACCAAAGCCTTCGTCATTCAGCGCAACCTCATGCAAGCGCAACTCTGCCTTTTGGCTATGAAGGGCGCGAATCAATGTCCGCTTGAATGAAAGACGGTGCGCAAAGCTTGCCCCTAGAGCAGGCAGGCGCATCACATCTGAGGCAGGACGCAAGGTTAAGGCGTCATCTTGCTGGCATGTCGCTTGTGTTTGTTGCATGACCTCTCTACCTCCTTCACTAGCTGGTTGTCATATGGCTGGGCCAAAATTCTCATCATAAAACCGAAGCCAATTCTCGCCCATAATGAGCGCGGTCTCTGCCTCGCTGAACCCGACATCACGCAGGCCTGATGCCAGATTTGGGAAATCAGATATGCGCTCAAACCACGAAGGCTGTGCTGGAAAACCAGCGGCATCTGCTGAGCCTTCACCATAATCCATCACCTTTGACCAGCGACCATTGCGCATCCATTCCACGACTGAATCAGGCTGGTCCTGACATAAATCTGAGCCAATTCCCAACGCATTCACACCATAGGCTGATGCCGCATCCGCTACCATCTGACAAAAAGAGGTAAGGCTACAATCACTCCCCCCTTTTAAATGGTGCGGATAGATAGAAAATCCAATCATGCCACCTGCGTTTGTCAAAGCTTTAATAATCTCGTCACTTTTATTGCGGCGCGCAGGATGCCACCAATCAGGGTTCGCATGGGTGATAGCAATTGGTCTCTCAGAGACATCTATTGCTTCTAATGTAGAACGATCAGCGGAATGGCTCATATCCACCACAAGCCCGACCCGATTCATTTCCTTGATAGCCTGTTTGCCAAACCGCGTCAGACCTGGGTCTTCATCTTCATAACACCCTGTCGCTAAAAGTGACTGGTTATTATAGCTAAGCTGCATGAAACGCGCGCCTAATTGATGATTAATCTCAATAAGCCCCATATCATCTTCGATCGGCGAGCAATTCTGATAGCCAAAAATAATCGCCGTACGGCCTGCCTCATGCGCTTGGCGGACATCATCCCCCGTCAGGCCGCGCTGAATCAAATGCGGGTATAATTCAAACCAACGGTTCCATTGGGCAAAATTGGAAACGGTTTCGCGAAACCCTTCATGATAACAAATAGTGACATGGACGGCAGAGAGCTGACCTTGCTGCATTTCTTGAAAATGGCGTGGATGCCAATTCACATATTGCAGATTATCAATATATAGCGGCCGCGTTGCCATGGCGTATCCTCCCACGCTGTCTTGTCATCAACCTGAATAAAAGCGAGCGAAAAGGCAAGAGACAGTACCAAGCTTTTTCATAAGGTGTCGCCATCTCGCTAGACATGTCGTTTTCAACAGGCGTATCACAGACGAAGAGAGTTCAACCACCTGTGATGAGAAGGATAAAAAGATGGATGATTCACTATTTGAAAAAGGTCTGAGCCAACGCAAAGCCACACTTGGCGCAGACTATGTTACCAAAAACTTAGCAAGCGCTGATGATTTCACGCGCCCCTTCCAAGAGGCCATGACAGCCTGGTGCTGGGGGTTCGGCTGGGGTGATGACGCCATTGATGCCAAAACACGGTCAATGATGAATTTGGCAATGATTGGCGCTTTGGGCAAGATGCATGAATGGGAAGTGCATTGTAATGGCGCTGTCACAAATGGTGTTAGCGTTGAAGAAATTCGTGGCATCATCCATGTCATCGGCATCTATTGCGGGGTTCCACAGGCGCTAGAATGTTTCCGTGTGGCACGCAAAGTCCTTGAAGAGCACGATATGCTCTAAAATTTGTAAAAAGCCGCCGCTGTTTTACCAAAAATCTGATCCTGCATATGATGTGGGATCAGAGCCTCATAAGCAGAGACAAGCTGATGATAATCAGAGGTCAGGCTATCGACAGGGAAATTTGACCCAAACATTACACGAGAGGGGCCAAATTGCCCGATCACAGCCTCAATCAAAGGGGCGAAATCAGCTGTTTGCCAGCCATGAGCAAACATACCTAACCCTGACAATTTTGCGGTAATTTGTGGCTGATGAGACAAGGCGATGAGTTGATCTGACCAGGCGGCAATCCCCTCTGGCGAACGGTCATAGCAGGAACCGGCATGACAGAGCGCGACAGGCAATGAGGGATGATCAGCCAGCACCGCTGCCATTGGAGCCATCAATTCGGGCAGAAGCTGGAGGTCAAATGACAGACCTCTTTGCGCAAGCGCGGACAGGCCACGAGAAAACGCAGCTGATTCAATGAGAGACTGCGTCCCTGTCAGCGCATCTTCGCCAGGCGCGCGCCCAATAATTTGGCGCACCCCTACAACAGATGATAGGGACATAAGAGCATCAAGTTGCGCCTCACAATCATCAGCTGCCAAATCACAAAATGCGACTTGTTTCATGCGCCACTGACCTGCGTCTGCCGCTTGTTGTGCGATAGAATCAACCCATTGTGCCTCTGCCATGCCATCAGCCGCCCCAACCTGAATATGAACAGAGGCAGAGATGTGATGAGCAGACGCATCAGCTGTAAATTCCGGCAATAAATAGTTACGCTGGATAGAGACGGGATCACCAAAGAATCGCACTTCGCCGCGCGCCATTAGCCACGGGTAATGGACAGCCTGTAAATCCCATAAATGATGATGCGCATCAATTCTCATACCACACCCCTATTGGTTAGTCGCTCACTTCATTTTGGCATGAGCCGCAAAGATATCAAAACCCATCTGCTCAAAGAGCTGGCCATAATCAAGCAAAACCCAATTTTCCATTATCTTCTTATCTGCGACACGATAGAAATCCATCACGCGCAAGGTCATCGCCTTATTTGTGGCAGCAACACCCAAATAATCACCCTTATGGGTCATTGTCATGGAGGGCCAGCCAGAGACAGCGGCAAAATTCCCATCGCCAATCCGACAATAGTGATTGCCGCCCTTACGATCAGGGAAGGCACGCAGGAACGATTCTCTATGGTCTTTCACAAAACCGTCCCAGCGATAATTTGACCCGATACCGCAAGGCCCATACCACAGCATATCATCATGCCAATAGCCATCATCACCGGTCTGGGATTTTGACTCAAAGCTCTCAGGATCAAAAACATGCAAATCGCCTAACATACCTTCGACCACATCAAGAGATAGAGACCCGTCCCCCTCTTGTGGCAACACGCCATCATGTGTGGCAGGTCCGGGGAATAATATTTCTGTGCCAAGCATCTCTTTGATCGGCAACCGGCGCGCTTGGCGCATCAAATCGATAAAGTCCGGGATCACCCTTGCTAAGGTGATCTGCCCCTTTTCAATCTGGTAGAATTCACCGCTTCGCAAAAAGGCCACCGAATGATGCGGACGCACACCATGAAGCGGCGCATGGAAATTACCTACATAATGCGTCACAGAGGCAATCCAATGCCCTCCGAAATCCCGGCGGTTATCACCTTTGATAAATAACTCATCACGGCGTCTTGTGGCATGAAGTGCCGCGCGCAGGGGACGATAAAACCCATCTAAAACGGCCTGACGACCCACAAGTTGATTAACGGGATGCGCCACATCAAACACAACATCCTCTGCAAGAATCACGTTTGCAACGGCATCTAGCTCATCATCTGATACTGACACAAGCGCCTGAAGTTGCGCTAAAATATGAGCATGATTTTCCATGATTTTCCCCTATTACGGTACATCTATTTTAATTGTTACGTCCCATTCATCAAAAAAACTCTTGCCAAGATACTTGCCTCTTGTCTAGCTTT
Source organism: uncultured Alphaproteobacteria bacterium (assembly GCA_937924895.1). Lineage (GTDB taxonomy): Bacteria > Pseudomonadota > Alphaproteobacteria > Puniceispirillales > Puniceispirillaceae > UBA685. The sequence goes on along the minus strand of CALEYP010000077.1, from coordinate 13,283 downwards.
TTGAATAGGTATGCAAAAATTTTTACCATAGAGGAAGCAAGGCGCCATTATGTCTGAGATTACCCTGCGCAATGTGACAAAAAGATGGGGCGATTTTATTGGGGTGGATGATTTCAACCTGACAATCGCTGATCGGGAATTTCTGGTTCTATTGGGCCCGTCTGGTTGTGGCAAAACGACAACCATGCGTATGATTGCAGGATTAGAGGATGTTACAGATGGCACAATCAGCATTGATGGCAATGTCATTAATGATCTAGAGCCCAAAGATCGCGATGTGGCGATGGTGTTCCAGAGCTACGGCCTCTATCCGAATATGAATGTGTATGAGAATATTCGGTTTCCTCTAAAGGTCCGGAAAATTGATGAAGCCACGCATGATGAACGTGTCATGCGCGCGGCAAAAATGGTAGAACTAGAACCCTTTTTGCATCGTAAGCCTGCTGAGTTATCAGGCGGCCAAAGACAGCGTGTGGCATTGGCAAGAGCAATTGTACGTGAACCAAATGTCTTTTTGATGGATGAGCCGCTTTCTAACCTTGATGCGAAACTGCGCGTCTCAACGAGAGCCCAAATCAAACATCTGCAACATGAATTAAAAGTAACCACCATTTATGTGACTCATGACCAGATTGAAGCCATGACTTTGGCTGATCGTGTTGTCGTGATGAATAAAGGGGTCATTCAGCAAGTTGGCTCACCGACCGAAATTTATGACAAGCCTGCCAATGCGTTTGTCGCGGCCTTTATTGGTAACCCGGCGATGAATCTGGTTGATGGCACATTAGCCAAAGGCACATTTACCGCTGATGCGATTTCTGTGAAAGGCCTGAAGGCAGCAGATGGACCTGTCACACTTGGCTTCCGCGCAGAAGATGCAACAATTGTGGATGAGAGCGCTGAACATCAAATTCGCGCGTCAGTCTATACAATGGAGCTTCTTGGTGATGCGACGATGATTACCCTGAAAGTGGGTTCATCCATGGTGTCAGTGAAAGCGCATAAAGATTATCGGTGCAAAATAGGTGACGAAGTCTGTATTTCTGTACCATTATCAATTTGTCACCTGTTCTCGCAAGAGACAGGCGACCGGCTAGAGGCTTAATCATAAGAGCTTTAGCATTTTCTATGTTTGGCAAGGCACGCCATGTCTGGTCATTCGAACCCGGTGAGGATAAATGTCAGGGAGGACATAATGAAATTTAAATCCATTATCATCGCAGGCGCATTGTCTGTCATGAGCACAGGTGCCATGGCTGATTGTGCCTTTACTAATGTTAACACTGTGAAATCACTTTCAGCCGCATTTGAAGCTTGGAAAGCTGTGACATCTGCTATGGGTGAATGCGGCAATGTTGAAGCTGAGCTTGACCAAGAGTTCCGCACAAAGCAGCCAGAAGCGTTTGCAGCAAACCCATCACTTTACCATATTGGTGGTGTTGCTAACTCAACAGCTGTGCCACTTATCGACGCTGGCACAATCCGTCCGTTGGACGATTTGGTTGCCAAATACGGCCAGCACCTCAAGCCAAACCAGCTTGTTGTTGTTGACGGCAAAATCATGGCAATCGCGATGATGGTGAACGCACAGCACATGATGTATCGTAACGATATCTTGGCTGATCTAGGCATCGAAGCACCACAAACTTATGAGGAAGTTTTGGCAGCAGCCGAAAAGATTAAAGCAGCTGGTGTTGTTGATTACCCACTAGGCGGCACATATAAGACAGGTTGGAACCTCGCTGAGGAATTCGTCAACATGTATATGGGCTTTGACGGCGCATTCTTTAACGCTGACCTAACACCATCAATCAACAACGCAAACGGCGTTGCTGCGCTTGAAATGATGAAAAAGCTAACAGCTTACATGGACCCAGAATATCTAGTGTCTGATTCAACATATGTTCAGCAGCAATTCCAGCAGGGCAAAATTGCAATGGCAAACCTCTGGGCGTCACGCGCAGCAGCCATGGATAATGCTGAAGAATCACAAGTTGTTGGTAAGGTGACAATGTCAACAGCACCAACAGTTGGCGGCGGTTCAACACCAGCCTCAACATTGTGGTGGGACGGTATCGTAATCGCAGCAAACATCTCAGACAGCGCTGCTGACAACGCCTTCCGCGTTGCCATGGAAGGCCTTGATAAAGAGATGGTTCAAGCCAACAATGACGCCGCTGTATGGTTGGTTGATGGTTATGAGCCAACAGCCGCTGCTGCGGGTGCGTTTGCCACAGCTGAAAATGGCGCAAAGCCATACCCAGCTTCAAAGCAGATGAGCTTGATGCACACAGCATTGGGTAACGGTATCGCAGCTTACCTAACAGGTGAGAAGTCAGCATCAGCGGCACTAGCCGATATCGAAGCTGCTTACACAACAGCTGCCAAAGAAGGCGGTCTTCTAAACTAAGACCTTTATCTTCCGGTAGGCACAGTCTCTTTGTGCCTACCTTCTTTACTTTATTACTTTTATGCAAATACACATTTCTGTGTGAACAGACAGGAAAAGGGTATGAATAAAAAGACCTTTGCAGCATTTGTTGGGCCATCAGTTGTGATGATGATTTTATTCATCGCAATCCCCCTGATTTTTGTTCTCATCCAATCATTCCAAGTCACACAACCAGTCACCGAATTGGTTGAGGTAGAGAAATGCACACCTGGCTTCACAGGACAGATTTGTGAGACTAAAATTGAAACAAGACAGATGTTTGACGATGCTGGTAACCCGCTTCGCCAAACCAAATTTGTTGGTTTTGATTCCTACAATAAGGTGCTTGAATTACAGCGCGCTGGCGCGGCGCTTGCCGAAGGTAGCATCAAAGCCTTTTTGCAAATTGACTTCTGGAAAGCCCTTCGTTTCACCCTCACTTTCACGCTCATCACCTTGCCATTGGTGCTAGGGGTTGGGTTGTTGATTGCGCTAGCGGTGAATAACGCCACACAGCGCATCAAAGGGCCGATTATTTTCATCTCGCTACTTCCCTTTATCATCACGCCTGTCATTGGGGCGCTGGCCATTCGATGGCTCTTTATTGGTGATGGGATCTTGACTGCTGCAATCGAATGGTATTTGGCCCGTGATGTGGCGCTATTTGCGCAAGGCTGGACCATCGAATTGATGATGCTATTCTATCGTGTGTGGCATGTCGCACCATTTGCGTTTGTTGTGTTTTATGCGGGCTTGCAAACGGTAAACCAAGACACCATTGAATCAGCGATTATTGATGGGGCGAGCCGGTTTGAGAGACTCCGTTATGTGATCATCCCGCATATGATGCCTTTGGTGGTGTTTGTGGCGCTCATCCATCTCATGGATGCTTATCGCGCTTTCGAAGAGATTGTAGGCTTCTCCTCACAAGCACATATCATCTCGCTTCAGTGGCTGACCTATGATTTCCTTCAGGCCGATGATTCAGGTAACCGGTCGATTAGCCGGGCATCGGCTAGCGCGATGTTGACCATGATCGGTATTGTATTGCTGTTATTCCCGCTGCTTCGCAAAACGTGGCAAGATTATCGTGGAGGCAAGATTTAAGATGTCTGTACCAAAGGCGCTTGCGCAACCGCTATCTCTCAAACTCGCCTCTGCTGGCTTCCTCACCTTTTGGTGTGTATTGGCGGCATTTCCCATTTTATGGATTGCAGTATTGAGCTTCAAAGAGCCGATTGATTCCTTTTCTGCGAATCCGTTCAATGTGATTTTTGGCCCTGTCACATTGGCCAAGGGCAAAGGCCTATCAGCGATTGATATCATCGCAGGATTAGCGGTGTTATATTACGCGGTTCGTGTTGCTGTTGGCCCGCTCAAACGCGCGGTTGAACAACTGACACCAAAAGGGTTTTTGGCTTTTGGCTGGCTTGTGGGCGCAGCCATCTTTGCCATTGGATTTTTAATCATCTTTGTTGGTTTCTTGCCGCTTGTGACGTCCTTTTTAAATGGTCTATTAGGGCCTCTTGGTACGCCTATCCTTGGTATGACCATCGAACATTATCAAGCGGTGTGGATTGATAATGGTTTCAGTCGGAATTTCATGAATTCTATGATTGTGACGGCTGGCGTGACAACGGTGTCACTCACAGTTGGTACATTGGCCGGTTATGCCCTCGCCCGTGCCGGCACAATGCTGGCCTTTAGCATTTTGATTGCTGCGTTGATTTTCCGCGCGCTGCCGCATTCAGTCTTGGTTGCTGGCTATTTGCCAGTCTTTATTAATTCGGCTGAAATCCTTGCGCCTTTGCTGGGTGAGAATGCGCCGACATTATATGGCCAGCCAGTGGCAGTCATTGCGGTCCTTGTTGCCATTAATCAGCCCTTTACCATTTGGATGTTACGGTCATTCTTCCAAAACATCCCCGCTGAATTGGATGAGGCGGCCCGCGTTGATGGCTGTACACATTTCCAAGCCTTCCGTTGGGTTATTATGCCTGTCATGTGGCCTGGTGTTATCACAACAGGGCTTTTCTCATTCCTATTGGGTTATAATGATTTTCTTGTCACAAGCTTGCTGCTTGATGCGCAGAACCAGACAATGGTGCCGGCAATCACTGGTTACTTTAACCGTGAAACAACCACGACAGATCAAGTAGAAGCTGTGGCGGCAGCGGTCTCTATCACTGCACCTCTTTTCTTACTGGTCATGATCTTCCAAAGACAAATTGTTAGCGGCCTCACCGCTGGCGCTGTGAAAGGGTAAGCTATGAAGGGCTCTCGTCCAGAACAAGCTGTGTTAACGCGTGAGACTGACCTCTCAAAAACAGAGGAAACACGCGCAGTCATCGAAGGTATGGTCGATGGTCTCAATGACCACCGCATCGCTGATATTGGAGAATTTTTCTCAGAGTCATTCCGCTGGATGGGCAATCAAGGGTGCGGCACGAAAGACGGGTTACGTGAATTCCAAGACAATTGGCAAAAACCCTTTCAAGCTGCTTTCTCCGATAAGGTCTGCGTCGATGAAGCGCGCCTCTATATGGGTGAATGGGCCGCCGCCTTTGGGCGCCAAGAGGCCAAACATTCTGGAACCTTCATGGGAGTCGCGCCAACAGGCAAGACAGTTGAAATTCGTTACATGGATTTCTGGAAAGTCGTTGATGGCAAAATTGTTGATAATTATGTCATGGTCGATTTCCCCCATGTATTGGCACAGCTCGGGGTAGACGTCTTTCAGGGCGAGGGCTGGGAAGCATTCGACAAAGGTGAGAAGCAACCACCGTCACCCGCATAGTAATGTGGCGGGGATTTAGAGAAATTTTGGGCACCGGATACGATAAAATAAACTCAGATGTGTGAAAGATATTAAGATGACAATTCGCTATCTAAAAGAAGGTAAACCGCAAACAGAGCGCGCAGAAGATGATGCAAAAGTCCGCTCTATTGTTGAAACAACTCTGGCTGATATTGAGGCACGGGGAGATGCCGCTATCAGAGAGTTATCTGAGAAATTTGATGATTATGCGCCCGCCTCATTCCGTTTGACTGAGGATGAGATCCAAGCGCTCATCGCCGAGGTCAGTCCGCGCGATATGGAAGATATCAAATTTGCACATGACCAAGTTCGCAAATTTGCTGAAGCACAGCGCGCATCGATGACAGATATTGAAGTTGAGCCGATGCCGGGCGTGATTTTGGGCCATAAGAACATCCCTGTACAATCTGTCGGATGCTATGTGCCAGCTGGTAAATTCCCGATGGTTGCTTCGGCTCATATGTCTGTGCTGACCGCGTCTGTCGCAGGCGTGCCACGGATTGTCGCAGCAACACCGCCGTTCCAAGGCAAACCAAATCCTGCGGTTGTGGCTGCCATGCATCTCGGCGGCGCCCATGAAATTTATGTGCTAGGCGGTATGCAAGGTGTTGGTGCCATGGCCATTGGGACAGAGACGATTGAACCCGTACACATGCTGGTAGGGCCAGGTAATGCCTTTGTGGCTGAAGCCAAGCGTCAACTTTTCGGACGTGTGGGTATCGATCTGTTTGCAGGACCAACAGAGACAATGGTTATCGCTGATGAAACTGTTGATGCAGAAATTTGTGCCACTGATTTGCTTGGCCAAGCTGAGCATGGCTATAATTCGCCTGCTGTTTTGCTGACAAACTCTGAGACATTGGCAAAAGACACATTGGCCGAAATTGACCGCTTATTGGAAATCCTGCCAACGGCTGATACAGCCTCAGTGTCATGGCGTGATTATGGCGAAGTGATTGTCTGCGATACCTATGATGAAATGCTTGAGGTGGCCAATGATATTGCCTCTGAGCATGTGCAGGTGATGACGGATAGAGATGATTGGTTCCTCGAGCATATGACTTGTTATGGCGCGCTCTTCCTTGGTCCACGCACGAATGTCGCAAATGGTGATAAGGTCATTGGTACAAACCACACTTTGCCGACAAAGAAGGCTGGTCGATACACAGGTGGTTTGTGGGTCGGAAAATTCCTCAAAACACATTCCTATCAGAAAGTGACAACTGATGAGGCAGCGGCCGAGATTGGCGCTTATTGCTCTCGTCTATGTATGCTTGAAGGATTTGTAGGGCATGCTGAACAAGCTAATGTCCGCGTGCGTCGTTATGGCGGCCAGAATGTGCCTTATGGGGAGCGCGCTGACTAATGAGTGACCTTCATCAACATCACAAAGATCTGATAGCCCCTTTCAGAGCGGCATTTTATGAGGGCGACCAAAGCGCCCTTCGTACCGCAATGGATCAGCTATTTGCGCCTGATTGTGTCTTTCATATGTGCCACCCATTTGGTGATATCATTGGACCAGATGCTTATTTTACACAAGTTATCGCGCCTCTTTTTGCGGCGATCCCTGATTGTGAACGTCGTGACTTTATTGTGATGGCAGGCCAAACCGAACATGGTGGTGATTGGGTTGGCTGTGGCGGTAATTTTATGGGTGTGTTTGCCGCGCCCTACCTGAATATCCCGCCCACAGGTCACATGGCGCATATGCGGTTTCATGAATTTTATCAATTCAAGGATGATAAAATTGTTGAAATGCAAACCATCTGGGATATTCCAGAATTGATGATGCAGGCTGATGCGTGGCCTTTGGCCCCTTCACTTGGCAGGGAATGGTGTATTCCAGGGCCAGCCAGTCAGGATGGACTTGCCATTGGCCCCAGAGATGCCGCTCATAGTGAAGCGACCTGCCAACATATTGTTGACATGCTCGAACATATGAAACGTCACCCCAGCCAAGGTGGGGCCGAGGTTATGGAAATGCCTCGTTTCTGGCATGATAAAATGAGCTGGTATGGCCCAGCTGGTATTGGCACAGGCCGCGGCATTGCCGGTTTCCGCCATTGGCATCAGATTCCCTTCTTGTCAGGCATGCCTGATAGAGGGGCTTATGTGGCTGATATCACCTATCATTTCTTTGGTGATAATGACTATGTGGCAGTTACAGGATGGCCAAATATGTTACAGACACACACCCATGATGGCTGGTTAGGATTACCCCCAACCAATCAGAAATTGGAAATGAGGTCCCTTGATTTTTGGCGTCTTGAAAATGGTAAAATCAGAGAGAATTGGGTCACAGTCGACCTGCTTCATGTCTATCACCAGCTTGGCATCGATGTCTTTAGACGCCTAGAAGAGTTTAACAAGGCACGCTATGGCATGACAGCTTATAGCCCCCTGAAAGCTGATTAATATGACACAGATGCACAAAACCCCCTCTTTTGATCTAACTGGTAAAACCGCTCTCATCCCTGGTGGCGGTGGCGGCATTGGATTTGGTTGTGCCTGCGCCCTTGCCGAGGCAGGGGCATCTGTTGTGATTGCGGGGCGCACGGAATCTGTTGTAACAGAGGCGGCCGCGACTATCACTGCCGCTGGCTATCAGGCAAGCAGCCTCGTGATGGATATTGCTGATATCCCTGCTACCAAAGCCACCTTAGATGAGCACGGCCCCTTTGATATCATTGTCAATTGCGCCGGCATCGCCCGCCATAAGCCAGCTTTAGACTCACAGCAAGATGAAGTTGAAATGGTGGTTGGTATTAATTTAACAGGGGCTTATTTCCTTCTGGTACATGCGGCTCAGCAATTAATTGAGGCTGGTAAAGAAGGCAGCTTTATTACCATGTCTTCTCAAATGGGGCATGTGGGCGGCATTGACCGGTCTGTTTATTGCGCCACAAAATTCGGCGTGGAAGGCTTTACCAAAGCCATGGCCATTGAATGGGGTTCACATAAAATCCGAGTTAATACGATTGCGCCCACTTTTGTGCGCACCGCGCTTACCGCCCCTACCTTTGCCCAGCCAGAGCGCGCCAAGTGGATTTTAGATAAAATCAAATTGGGCGAAGTGGCCAATATCGAAGATATCATGGGGGCAACCTTATATCTTGCCTCTGATGCCAGCCGTATGGTCACAGGGACATCTTTGCTAGTTGATGGAGGCTGGACAGCTGATTAATCATGTCACAGGACCGTGTTACCTCTATTGATGTTGCAAGAGAAGCTGGTGTTAGCCAGTCAGCTGTTAGCCGTGTCTTTTCCAAGACTGGCTCAGCCTCTCAGAAAACCATCGATAAGGTACAAGAAGCCGCCGATAAATTAGGGTATCGTCCTAATCAGCTCGCCCGGACATTAATCACAGGTAAAAGCCGCATCATTGGCTTGCTCGTTGCCTATCTGGATAATTATTTTTACCCCGAGGCCCTAGAAATTCTATCACGTGAGCTGCAGAAACAAGGCTATCACGTCCTCATGTTCCTCGCCTCTCAGAAAGATGGCAACCTCGATCAAGTGGTGCAAGAAATTCTAGACTATCAAGTCGATGGGATTGTAACAGCCTCTGTTTCCATCTCGTCTGATTTGGCGCGTCAATGCCGCGAGGCTGATATCCCCGTGGTTATGTTTAACCGCTCTGATGATAGTCATATTTCATCAAGCGTCACATCTGACAACCATCAAGGCGGCTATCAAGCAGCAGAGTATTTCATCACGGCTGGTCATCAAAAAATTGGCTATATTGCTGGCTGGCATGGGGCCTCAACACAACGAGATAGAGAGGCCGGATTCCGTGATGGCCTAGCGGCTCATGGACGAGATATCTCTCATTATGCCGTTGGCAATTACGACCTAGAACAAGCCAAACAAGCCGCGCATTCTTTATTCGGAGGTGATGACAGGCCTGATGCGGTCTTTGTGGCAAATGATCATATGGCTTTTGCTGTCATGGATGTCATTCGCCATCATTATGGGCTTCACATTCCAGAGGATGTAGCCATTATCGGTTATGATGATGTGCCGCCTGCCTCTTGGCCAGCCTATAACCTCACCACATTGCGCCAACCAGCCCATCACATGGTCGAAGCCACCATTGCGACCTTGATGCGGCAAATTGAGCAAACACATATTAAGCCAGAACATATCACACTACCTAGCCCGTTGATTGTTCGTGGCACAACCCGATAACCCCAGAGCGAAAAGGTACCTGACTATGTCACTTCACGGTTTTGACCCAAAATTCAAAGATTTCCCTGATTATATCATCGGCATAACCAAGGAGATTTGGGAAGATCGTCAAATCGCCACTTTGCATCATTATTACACAGATGACATCATTGTGCGTTCGCCTGCCTCTATCGTTGTTGGGAATCAAGGTGTGATTGCCGCAACAATGGCAACACTTGCTGAATTTCCAGACAGAACCTTATTTGGGGAAGATGTGATTTGGTCAGGCTCACCAGAGGAAGGGATGCTGTCGTCACATCGTATCATTTCAACCGCTACACATTCAGGTGATGGTGTCTATGGCGCGGCAACAGGCAAGCGTTTGCAATATCGGATTATCGCAGATTGTCATGCCATTAATAACGCAATTAATGATGAATGGCTCATTCGTGACCAAGGCGCCATTGTCCGTCAGTTAGGCTGGGACCCTAAGGACTATGCTATGGCGATGATTGAAAAAGAAGGTGGGGCAGAAGCCGCATCTTATCCTTTCCATCCCAAAGATGATATTGCAGGACCTTATAAAGGCCGCGGCAATGATAATGAATTTGGCCAACAATATGCTGATATCTTGAACCGTATCATGGGGGCCGATATGGCCGTAATCCCCTCTGCCTATGATAGAGCCTGTCAGCTAGAATATGCTGGCGGTCAGACAGGATATAGTCATGGCTTTGCCGATCAATTCTGGATGGGGCTGCGTGCGAGCTTCCCATCAGCGACCTTTACAATTGATCATCAAATTGGCCGTAATGACGATATGATGCCACCGCGTGCCGCCATCAGATGGTCATTACATGGCAAACATGATGGCTGGGGCAGCTTTGGCGCACCAACAGGGGCAGATGTGTATATTATGGGCGCTTGTCATGCCGAATTTGGGCCATGGGGGCTACGTCGCGAATATGTTTTATTCGACGAAACCGCGGTCTGGAAACAAATTGCCCTACAAACAGGATAACTCATCTTAAAAGGGGGACAGCGTTATGATAACACCAGCAGAAATGGAAAAGCGTATCGTCAGATATGGTGACCTTGTGCCATGCCGCACAGCTTTCATCGATGCCCATACACCAGGCTCTGATAAGAAAGAAAATTTCACAATCATTGGCGGCGGTGTCTCTGAGGCAGCTGACCAGCATGTGCATATTCAAGACACACCAGGCTTTAACATTGGGGCAGCAGGACAACCGCCTTTCTGCCGGAACTCGCTCCATACACATCGCACAGCAGAGGTTTTCTTTGTGCTATCTGGCACATGGCGATTTTTCTGGGGACGTTGGGGTGATGCTGGTGAAGTCACGCTCCAAGAAGGTGATATTATTAATATCCCCACCGGCATTTTCCGCGGCTTTGAAAATATCGGCACTGACTATGGCATGATCATGGCCATCTTAGGCGGCGATGATGCGGGCGGCGGTGTTTTATGGGCTCCACAAGTGATTGAGGATGCCAAAGATCATGGTCTTATCCTCGGCGAAAATGGCACGCTCTATGACACCAAAAAGGGTCAAACGCTGCCAGATGATATCGCACCAATGCCGGTTATGGATGAGGCCGCACTAGCCCAGATAAGAGAGCCTTCCGTTGCCGAGTTTGTGCCACATTATGTCGCACGATATTTAGACCTCATGGCCTATGCCAAAGGACAGCCTGTTTCTGTGATTTCAGAACATGGCCTGTTACGTGACAAACCTGGTTTTGACGTGGAATTCTTGTCTCAGAACTCCAGTGATGGGCAGAGTTATCAAACTGATAAACATGAAATTTTAATGGTCATGCGTGGCCATTGGCGGCTAGACTATGCAGGTGGTACGACTGCGCTTGCTCCAGGAGATGTTGCAGCCATACCACCTGGCTTATCACATAGCTTGAAACCGGCAATGAGTGGTGAAGCCAGCTTATATCGTGTCTGGTCTAATGATGACCCAGCCGGCCCGACTTGGACAGAATGGCAAGCCTAAGCCATCAGTAAGGATAAAAAATGATCAAGACCACACATGTAGGCTCGCTTCCTCGCAAGCAAGACGTTGTTGATTTAATTTTCGCACGTGAAAAAGAACAACCCTATGACCAAGCTGCCTTTGATGCCGCGATGACAGCGCATGTTGATGAAACTGTTGCGAAGCAAGTGGCGGCGGGGATAGATTTTGTCTCTGATGGCGAAACGTCAAAAATCTCTTATGCCACCTATGTCAAAGATCGGTATACTGGCTTTTCAGGTGATAGCCCGCGTAATGCGCCGGCAGACCTTTTGCAATTCCCTGGCTTCTTGCAGCGTCAGGCGGATTCTGGTGGCACACCAACCTATGCGCGTCCCATGTGCACAGGTGAGGTGACGGTTAAAGACCAAAGTGATCTGCATAAGGATATTGCAAACCTGAAGGCAGCTGTCGCAAAACACGGCGCGCATCAAGGCTTTATGAATGCCGCATCACCAGGCGTCATTTCCTTATTCCTTCAAAATGATTATTACCCGTCACGCGAAGCGTATCTTGAGGCGCTTGCCGAAGCGATGAAAGAGGAATATCGCACGATTATTGAAGCCGGCCTGCATCTGCAGCTTGATTGTCCAGACCTCGCACTATCACGTCATATGCTCTTTACAGATATGAGTGATGAGGAGTTTGTGAAGATTGCAGATATGCATGTCGAAGCGCTCAATTACGCGCTATCTGGTTTGCCCAAAGACCATATCCGTGTTCATATTTGTTGGGGGAATTATGAGGGGCCGCATACTTGCGATATTTCAATGGATAAAGTCTTTAACACATTGATGAACACGCATGCTGGCTATGTCCTGTTTGAAACATCAAACCCACGCCATGCTCATGAATGGACTATTTTCCGTGACCGCAAGGCTGAGATCCCAGAAGATAAAATCTTGGTCCCAGGTGTTGTGGACAGCACAACGAACTTTGTGGAACACCCCGAATTAGTGCGTGAGAGAATCCAGCGCTTTGTAGATATTGTTGGGGCTGACCGTGTGGTGGCTGGATCTGATTGTGGCTTTGGTACCTTTGCCGGCTATGGGGCCGTTGACCCAGATATTGCCTATGCAAAGCTTGCCTCTCTGGCGGACGGCGCGGCAAAAGTCACAGGCTAATTTTGGCGTCTCGTGACTGAATAATTCAACAAAATAACAGGAATCAGCCCTGCTAGGATAATCATCAAAGCTGGCAGGGCTGCTTCAGCAATCATCTCATCTTTCGCATATTGATAGGTGAAGGTGGCAAAAGTCTCAAAATTAAAGGGCCGCAGCAACAAAGTCATAGGCAGCTCTTTCATAATATCAACAAAGACAAGCAACGCCCCTGCCCCAACTGACGATGAAATCAAGGGAATGATAATGCGCTGTAAACTTTGGGAGAATGATTTACCCAAGGTCTGGCTTGCTTCAAAAATCTGAGGCGCAATCCGGCCAATGCCTGTTTCCACAGCGCCAAATCCCACTGCATAAAATCGGACCATATAAGCAATGATAAGGCCCAATAGACCGCCAGTAAGCAACGGGCCACCCAGGGCTAGCATGGCCTTGTTCAAAAGCCCCAGAAACCCTAAGACACCAATAGCAAGAATAGTACCTGGCACGGCATAACCACAAGCAGCAGCCAATGAGATATAACGTGATGGCTTTCCCAATTTATAGGTAGTGATAAGACCAATAAGGGCCGCCATTATAATGATGGCACACACCGCAATCACAGATACTTCTATGGTATTTAGCCAGAGTGACCAAAACGCATCCTGCGCCGCTGTACTAATACCTGCCATCACATGCGATAATAAAATCAATACAGGGAT
>CALEYP010000076.1 GCA_937924895.1 uncultured Alphaproteobacteria bacterium | reverse complement strand
CACGCTGATAATATAACTCTTTGCCACGCTCATAAGTCGCTGCGGCTGGGCCATCAATTGAAACATTAACCGTCTCGCCATTGCCTTGGTAGCGGATAAAGGCCGTCATACCGAGCATATCTGCCTTTTCCCACTTATAGGGCTCAGCACCCATTGCTGTTTCACGGCAATAGTTAATTTGCTGTTCCAATGAGATGACTTTGCCAGCCCCTTCATGATACCGCGGATAGCTGACCGCTGCTGTTGCCGCGTCCATACCGGCACAAGAGGCCCATACATCTGATAGAGACTTGCCAGCTGTGCCATCAACTTGTTCCCAAATTTCCGCACCATAATCGATAACGATCATGCCTGGATTTGAAAATTCATCCTCTTGCATTTCGCGGATCATTGATTTCCGGAAATCAATACCAGACACTACTTCAGCTAGAGGATTACGCTCATCTGTTGGTTCGATGATTGTTGCGCTTCCTTCATGGTAGGGCGTACCTGCTGCCATCGCTGTTGCGGTTGTCATCATGAGCCCGACTGCTGCATACATTATATTTCGCATAGCTTTTCCTCCCAAGCAGTAATCGCTAGGCCTTAGCTGACCTTTAGCTTTTTGCTCACTGTATATTCAGCGCCGCCATCTTCGACCCATGTGAAATCCATTGTGCCAGCTTCTGTCGCTTTGAAAGGAAACGCCACATAGGGATTAGCCGAAATCGCTGGCTCAAGGTTCATGCTAAAAACCTCAGCGCCATTGAAGGCAACTTTGAATGAATTGATGATTTTACGAGGGATGACGTTACCTGCTTTATCCTTCGCACGGCCTGTATGCATCGGATGTGAAATCAATGCTTTGATTTCAACAATCTCACCAACCTCTGCAGACTTTGGCACTCTCACTCTAGGTTTGATTTTTGCCATTTTTCTCTCCTGATTCTTTTCAGATATTAGCCGCCGCAGCCGCCGATTGTGACTTTCACTGTGGTTTGCGCTTGCTGGAAGCTGCCATCATTCATCGCTGCCAACACAACAATATTTTGTGTTTTAGCAAGACGCATTCTTGTTGAGGCACCACAGGCGCCGCTGGCGCTTGAAAAGGTGAAGCTCGCCACTTCTGGTGTTGGATTACCATCAGCAAAGACATGAACTGCCTTTACATGATCATCTGCGGTCATTGGGCTGTCGATTTCGAAAGCCACTTTTACGGCATTCCCATTTTCAGCAATTTCTGGGAGATCCAACATGATTGACGCACCGTCGCCGACGGCCGCCCCACCTGTGATTGCTTTAATTTTATCAGCCATTGCTGCCGCATCAGCGAATGCTGGCACGCCTGTTGCTGTTACGAGACCAGCTGCACCCATCAAGGCCAAAGCCTGTCTGCGTGAGATGGCATTCATTTGCATGTGATGTTTCATGAATCTACTCATCCTTATCTAGAGTCATTAGATAGGCCACAACATCCTCTACCTCTTGAGCAGACAGGATGGTTTTGCCTATGAATTTTTTATCCGGACGGTTGTAACCAGTTGTGCGATAAAATGACGGCATCATTGTATCTTCATTGGTTACTTTGGCGTTGACGATTTGCATCCGCAATTCGCCTTCGCTCAAACGTGTGGCGACGCCATATAGAGATGGCGCTGTCTCACCGTGGAATTGTTGTTCTGCAATTGGCATAACATGACATGCCAAACAGTTACCCTTCTTACGATTGATGGCTAGCTTCCGCCCGTTAGCAGCATCACCGGCTGCCCCTGTTAGCGATTTGTTAATCGCGACACTGTCTGAGATCATATATGATACCAGACCATCTTCTTTGACAAATTTTGTATCAGCATGAGCTGACAAGCTAAAAGCCATCGCGCCCGCGATGAGGGCTACCCCTATGCGCATCTCATCCCCCCTCCAATATTAACCGTTTCCGTGTTATTGATATAGGTTCAGATTTCAGTACTGCGACATTTTTGTCAATGCGATTCTCACAATACATGCAAGTTACTGCATGTATATAAGACGGAAGTACGAAGCCTTATTGCGTGAATTCAGACAGACGCCACCAAAAAAGCTCGCGGCCTGGATAGCCCTCAATGCGCCCTACCTCGACCCCATCATCTAGGATAATAAATGTTGGCGTAAATAATGCGGCCCCCTTCACCTGCCAGTTGGGAGGCATTTTTTCGTGGTAATCTATACGTTTGAGTGGAAAAATCTTAGATTCAGGTGTTTTGTGGTAAAATTTTCCAACCTCTTCTTCAAAGGCTTCACACCACGGACAATTATCTTCATGTATCATCACAAGATAGCTGTCAGCTGCCTGAGCCGTTGCCAAAAATGGCTGCCCCCAGAGCAAAAGTGAAAAAAGCATATATTTTGCTGATTTAAATATAAAATTACCCATATGACTGTGTTACATCAAAGACGTAAATTTGTGAATATTTATGTGACAAGCCAGTGAATCTGAAGAGATAGCCAAAACACGCCGCGCCAAGTTTTTTATATCTTGGAAACAACAGGGCAGAATGTGACAATATGGAAGCCTATTTGTGCTGCAAGTTATGTTATCTTCAACAGGTCGCATTTTGGGAGGGGAAAAGATGATAGCCATCGCAGAAATAGGGCATTTTGCATTGATCATGGCCTTTGTTGCCTCACTCTGTCAGGCAGGCTGGCCATTGCTTGGGTCACGTTATCAGTCAACACGCCTTATGGCGCAACTCCAGCTAGCGGCAATGGGCTTAGTCTTTATGTCCTTCGCTGCCCTACTTCATGGGTTCGTCACCTCTGATTTTTCGATTGCGCTTGTGGCGCAACACTCTCATTCCCTAAAGCCACTTATCTATAAAATTTCTGGCACCTGGGGCAATCATGAAGGCTCACTTCTTCTATGGATTGTCATTTTGGTGTTATTTGGTGGTATCTTTGCGCTGACCTCATCCCCTTTGCCTGGTCGCTTTGCCCGCCTTACACTTGCCGTGCAGGGCGCTGTAACCTCTGCGTTCCTAGCCTTTAGCTTATTAACCTCAAGCCCATTTGAGCGGCTAGCAGATGCCCCATTAGAAGGGCGCGGCCTGAACCCAGTTTTGCAGGATGTCGGCCTCGCGCTTCATCCACCTATGCTATATTTAGGCTATGTCGGCTTGTCTCTTGCCTTTTCTCTGGCAGTGGCCGGTTTACTAGTTGGACGCATTGACCAAGCATGGGGGCGGTGGGCGCGGCCTTGGGTATTATCTGCTTGGAGTGCTCTGACTATTGGGATCGCGCTTGGTAGCTGGTGGGCTTATTATGAATTAGGCTGGGGCGGCTGGTGGTTCTGGGACCCCGTGGAAAATGCCAGCCTGATGCCATGGCTTGCCGCAACAGCCTTGATGCATTCCGTTCTGGTGGTGGAAAAAAGAGGTCAGCTAAAAAGCTGGACTATCTTGCTTGCGATTTTGTCATTCTCACTTTCGTTAGTGGGCACCTTTATCGTTCGCTCTGGACTCCTCACCTCTGTCCATAGCTTTGCGTCTGATCCCTCACGCGGTCTCTTTATCCTTGGTATTCTTATTGCTGCTATCGGCATACCTCTTACGCTTTTTGCATGGCGCGGCCCGCAACTTGCGAGCGCGAATGATGCCTCTTTAAAAAGCCGTGACGTGGCACTTGTCATGAATAACATCATTTTGGTGATTGCCACGGCGATTGTGTTACTTGGCACCTTTTATCCACTCATTCTAGAGCTCGTTAGCAATCAACGCATTACTGTGGGACCACCTTATTTTGACGCAACCTTTAATCCTGTTATGGCATTTGCCCTTATCGGTATGGTGATAGGCCCCGTTCTTGCCTGGCGTCGTGGTGCATTGCCGCATCTAAAATCAACGATAGGGGCGGCTGTGATGGGGGCTGTGGTCATCATGGTAGGTGGCTTTTGGCTCCTTGGCCCGCTTTCAGCGGGTGCCATTGCCGGGCTCGGCTTGCTTGGCTGGCTGACTCTAGGCATGTTGGCGGATCTGCACCGCCACCTCAAGCTCCATCCGCCGCGCCAGCGTGCCTCTCGCATAGCGCACCTCGTCTTGCCCGTATGGGGCATGTGGCTTGGGCATATAGGGATGGCTGTTTTTCTCCTTGGGGCGCTAGGTGATGGTCTGGCGAGATCAGAGGTGACAGTCAGAGCGCAGACCGGCGATGTCATTGCGTTATCTGACCGGGCCTATCGCTTTATCGCCATCGAACAAAATCAGGGCCCGAATTACAGCACCCTAACCGCACGCCTGCAACTTGAAGATTTAGATGGCCAGCCCATGGGCGAGTTAGCGCCTGAAAAACGCTTCTATCCAGCAGAGCGTCAAACAACAACCGAGGCTGCCATTCGCCCGCGTTTTTCTGGTGATGATTATGCTGTCTTAGGTGATGGGGATGACACCATAGGCTACAGCCTACGCCTCTATCACAAGCCTTTAATTAGCTGGATTTGGGGTGGCGCTGCCCTAATGGCGTTAGGCGGTTTATGCGCTATTGGGGGACGGCGCCCTCTACAAGCCACTTCATCACAGACAGGATAAGATCATGCGCAATCGTCTGACATATATCATTCCGCTTGGGGCATTTTTGCTATTTGCCCTTATTGCCACCATTGCCTTGGTGGGCACGATTAATGGGACACGTCAGACTGATCAATTACCATCTGTGCTAATCGGTAAAACAGCACCATCCCTTCCGGCAACTGCGCTTTCAGATGAGCTTGCTATCTCTCTAGAGGAGCTCGCAGGAACCCCTGTTATCGTCAATGTGATGGCGAGCTGGTGCGCCCCTTGCCGCGCTGAATTACCAGCACTGGCACTATTGGCTGAGGATGTGCCAATTATTGCCATTGCCTATAAAGATAAGAAAGAAGACACTGCCAAATTCCTCACTGATTTTGGCAATCCTTATCGTGCTGTCTGGATGGATTATGATGGTACAACAGGGATTAAGTGGGGCATTTATGGCGTGCCGGAGACCTTTATCCTTGATGCGCAAGGCCGTGTTGTGTTGCGACATGCTGGTCCTATTTTCAAAGAGACGATGGAACTGGTTATCCGTCCTGCCTTAGCGGAGCTCGGCTTATGATGCGCGCCCTTTCCCTTGTCCTACTTCTATTGACACTGGCTACATCACCTCTTTACGCCATTACACCAGAAGAGCAATTATCAGACCCTATCCTTGAGGAACGGGCACGCGATTTATCAGCCCAGCTGCGCTGTCTGGTCTGCCAAAATCAGTCAATTGAAGATTCAGATGCTGAACTCGCTGTAGATTTGCGAAAAGAGGTCCGCCAAAAATTAGAAGCCGGATTAGATGATGCGGCTATTCTACAATCGCTCCAAGACACCTATGGCGATTATATCCTACTTCGCCCCCCTGTTAGCCCTGAGACTTATCTCTTATGGGCAACACCTGCTATTCTTATCCTAATTGCTGGCCTGCTATTTGCCGCCTCGTTCCGCAGGCGCCACCCAAATGAGACAGGAGACGGCGCAGACAATCAAAAAGATGACGCCGCCCCCATCCCTGCGGATGACGGCCTTGCCTTTTCGCCGCGTATAGGCGGCATGATTGCCTTTGGCATCCTGCTCGTCAGCTTTGGCCTTTATAGCTATTTTGGCTCACCAGATATCACAGCAAAGCCATTAGACGACCGCGCTGAAGAGCGCGCCGCTGCCTTGGCAAAAGAGACGCAACAAGCCTCCGCATTTCAGGCACAATTCATTGAAGCACAGGCCCAAGCCGCCAAAGCGCCCAACTCTGTTGAAGCACAGATGCGCTATGCGCTTGCTGCGGCTCAACTCAATGATTATCCCACCGAAATTGGCGCCTTGCGCCGTGCACTTACTTTAACTGACGGCAACCCCTCCATTAAAGCCATGCTAGCTGAGGCTATGAGCCGTCAAGCAGATGGCCAAATTATCCTCCCAGCCCGCGCACTGATTGAAGAAGTTCTTGCAGATTTTCCAGAAGAGCCGCGCGCCTTATTCATGAAAGGGCTGGCAGCGTATCAAGATGAAGATTTTGAAACGGCCTTATCTGTTTGGCAGGATTTACAGAGAGTGGCGCCACCAAATACGCCATGGGGGCCACTTGCGCTTCAGAATATGCAATCCGCCGCAGATGCCGCAGGTATCCCAATGCCAGCCATTGCCCCGCCGCTTGATGAAGAAGTTCTGACGGAAATGGCAGAGGCAGACGAAGAGACACAAGCGGAGATGATCTTGTCAATGGTGGCTAGTCTTGAGGCCCGGCTGGCTGATAACCCCAATGATAGGCAAGGCTGGCAACGTCTTGTGCGTGCCATGCGTGTGCTAGGTGATGATGCTGGCTTGTTGCGCGCCCTAACAGGGGCCGCTGCCGCCTCGCCACTTGATCGCAATGCCCAATTAGAATTGCTTGAGGAAATGCTAGGACGCGGGCAAAGTCGGGAGATGATTACCGCAGCTGAAGCCAGCTTAGCACGTCTCAAAGCCCTTAACCCTGATGCGCTAGAATATCTTTTCTTTGCAGGACACCTCGCACGCTTGCAAGGCGAGATAGATGAGGCGCGTCGTTTTTGGCAGGCCTTATCTGTACAATTACCAGATGACACCCCTTTCAAAGCGCAGCTTGACGCACAAATCACCGCTCTTCAACAATAGAAAGGTGACGATTTATGACACGCAATTTCGCTACAACAACATCTATCTTCCTGACAATAATAGCCGTGATGTTCGGCCCCACCCCACATAGCTATGCGGAAGATGATAGTCTGATTGAGGCCGTGTCTGATTATCTGATGTTTCAGGAATATCAGTCAGGTATTATTCTGCCTCAACAAATTGATGAGGCTATTTTTCATGATGTGTTGTTTGTCGATGTGCGTGATGAGGACTCATTTCACGATGCGACTATCCCAGGCGCTATTCATATTGAATGGCGAGAAATTATGGAGCGTCGTGATGAGATAGCCGATGCCCCAAAAGTGATTCTATTCTGCAATACGGGTGCGATATCAGCACAAGCTACCTTTGCCATGCGACTGGCAGGATATGACCATGTTGTGGTGTTACAAGGTGGGTTTGATAATTGGCAAAAAAATGCAGGCTATCATCCGTAGCCTGCATTCTTGATTAGAAAAACATAAGGGTTAGCCTAGATGCCTGTGACTTTGATCTGTTGCGGGTTATCAATTCTGATATTTCCCTTTTTCGAAATATAATTTTCCATCAAATCATAAATGGCCGGCCCTTCAACATCCTCATTCACTGAGGCCCAACCGCCGACTGTATAGCTCTTATTTGGGTCAATCGCCTCACCGGTGCGCGTTAGGGTCATCTCTGAAATGCGATTACCCATGCTATTTTTTGGTGCACAGCTATAAGTCATGCCACCCACGCGGACCATATCTCCCCCCTGCTGATAGAAGGGGTCAATATTGAATAGA
>CALEYP010000075.1 GCA_937924895.1 uncultured Alphaproteobacteria bacterium | reverse complement strand
GAGGTTATCGACCTAAAGGGCGCTTGCGTGAGCCCTGGCCTTGTTGATATGCGCATCCAATCTGCAGATCCTGGCGCAGAACATCTAGAAACAGTTGATAGCCTCCTTGCTGCTGCGGCAGCCTCTGGCATCACGTCATTAATTAGCCTGCCAGACACAAACCCAGTGATTGATAATGCCGCAATGATAGATTCTCTCTTATTGCGTTCGTCTCGGACAGGCGGGCCACGTTTGCATCTTTATGGCGCTTTGACAAAAGGGCAAAATGGTAAAGAGATGGCAGAGCTAGGCATGATGGCTGAGGCTGGGGCTGTTGGTTTTGCGAGCGGTGCTCATTCTATCCAAGATAGTTTGATGATGCGGCGTATCCTCACCTATGCCACCATGTTTGATAAGGTCGTCATTCACCATTGTGAAGATTATCAGCTATCTGATAAGGGCGAGATGAATGAAGGTGAAACCGCTACAAGATTAGGATTGATTGGCATACCAGATGCCGCAGAGAGCATTATTGTAAAGCGCGATATTGAATTAGTCCGCCTCACAAAGGCACGCTACCATGTTGCCCATATATCAACA
Organism: uncultured Alphaproteobacteria bacterium; assembly: GCA_937924895.1. Taxonomy (GTDB): domain Bacteria; phylum Pseudomonadota; class Alphaproteobacteria; order Puniceispirillales; family Puniceispirillaceae; genus UBA685. The sequence goes on along the minus strand of CALEYP010000075.1, from coordinate 8,736 downwards.
GCTGCGGCATTAGATGAGGTCAGACGCGCCAAAGCTGAAGGCTTGCCAGTGACTTGCGATACAGCGCCAGCCTATGCTCTTTTAAATGAACTTGCCGTAAACGGGTTTAATACAGCCTTCCGCCTCAACCCACCATTGCGGTCAGAAGGTGATAGGCTTGCCATTTTGCGCGGTCTCGCAGATGGCACGATTGATGCGCTGGCTTCTGATCATTTGCCGGTCAGCCAAGATGATAAGGCCCAGCCATTTGGATTTGCAGCCTGCGGCGCGTCTGGAATTGAGACACTCTTCCCAATGCTTTTATCATTGGTTGAAAATGAAACACTCTCGCTCAGCCGTGCCATTGAACTTGCGAGCACCGCCCCAGCCCGTATCACAGGGATTTCTGGTGGGTCTCTAGAAACAGGATTGCCAGCTGATATTATTTGTTTCCACCCAAAAGTGGCGCATAGAATTGAGTCTCAGACTTTCTTGTCGCGCTCTCGTATCAGCCCCTTCAACCATCATCCGGCCTTCGGCAAATTACTGTATAATTTCGTTGGCGGAGAGATGGTGTGGCGCCATGACGGCTAAGCAGACATTCGGGGGGAATAACAATGACTGAAATGATGATTGCCGCGGCCCTTGGCTATTTTGCAGGTTCGGTACCTTTTGGGCTTGTCTGTGCCTATCTAGCAGGGCTAGGCGATATCCGCAAAATTGGGTCGGGAAATATTGGGGCTACCAATGTTCTGCGCACTGGCCATAAACTAGCTGCTTTTGGCACCCTCATTGGTGATGCCGGCAAAGGAGGCGCTGTCGTTGGGATGATGCTCGCGCTTGGATGGACGGACCAAGCCCCACTTGCAGGACTTGCTGCAGTGGTTGGTCACTGTTATCCGCTATGGCTCCGTTTCAAAGGTGGTAAGGGCGTCGCAACAGCCATTGCAACTCTTGCCGTCCTCTATTGGCCAGCAGGGCTAACAATGGCAGTCACATGGCTCATTATGTCGGCCTTATTCCGCATTAGTTCACTTTCTGCCCTTACTGGTTTTGCAACAGCGACACTGATCAGCGCCCTCTCTTTTGATGGTTGGCCCTATATTTGCGCCATTGCAGCCCTGTCTTATTGGCGTCACAGGGAAAATATCGCCCGCATCTTCGCAGGAACTGAAAGCAAAATATCCTTTAAAAAATCGGTTTAAGTGTCACTTTTTTCGTTGGCGTTAACTTTTTCTTAACCTTCCCTTGTTATAAATCCGTATGGATGAGACGGAAATTGTGAATGCGCTTAGGCTCATTCGGACGCCAAATATTGGGCCTGTTACCTATAATTTGTTACTCGCACGCTATGGCGACGCCACAAATGCTGTGCGGCACCTCCCTGATATTGGGAAGCGCCAAGGCCGCAAATTTGCCATCGCAGACAAAGCCTCATGCCAAGCGATTATGGATGATATGGCATCCCTGAATGTTCATATTTTAGTGCGTGGGATGACCAATTATCCAGAGCGTCTCAATCATTTTAATGATGCTCCTCCGGTCATGTTTGCAAAAGGGCACCTATCGCTTCTTAAAAAAGACTGTTTTGCGATTGTGGGGGCACGTAATGCCTCTCTTAATGCTAGTAAAATCGCACAAGATTGGTCATCTGAGATTGGGTACGCCGGATATTGTATCATATCAGGTCTGGCCCGCGGCATAGATAGAGCGGCCCATTTAGGCGCATTAGCTACGGGTACGATAGGTGTCACCGCATGTGGTATTGATGTTATATATCCGCAAGAAAATGAGGATCTCTATCAAAATTGTGCCCAATCCGGCCTCATTCTCACGGAGATGATGCCTGGCACACAGCCAAACCCGCGCGCCTTTCCCGCACGCAATCGTATTATCGCCTCTCTTGCCAAAGCGGTGATTGTAGTTGAGGCTGCCAAACAATCAGGATCTCTTATCACAGCAAGAGAGGTAAGCGACCGCGGTGGTGATGTGCTTGCTGTACCTGGTTCACCTTTTGATAAACGGGCCGCTGGCTGTAACCTTCTCATTCAACAAGGGGCATTATTGGTCACATCTGCCGATGATATCATACGTCATTTATCATCGCCTCTAACGGAATCTGTGCCGCTTATGCCCCTCATACGGGAGGTTGATTTGTCTCAAATAGACGAAGCTATGATCGAAATTAGTTCCAAAAAAATCTTGGAAAATTTAACAATTGACCCAGTTGATATTGACGAATTGATGCGCTGGTGTCATGTCTCTGCTCAGGTCATACGCGTGGCTTTACTTGAATTAGAAATTGCAGGGCACGTCACTATGCTATCTGGTAATCGCGTATGCTTACGAATTTAATTTGTTATATTTCAATGTTTTAATAAATTTTATTTACTTTGAATATTAACATAGGGTCTCAAGGTTTTAGTATGAAGTTAGTTGTTGTCGAATCACCTGCCAAGGCGAAGACCATTAACAAATATCTTGGTAGCGACTATCAGGTTCTCGCCTCCTATGGCCATATCAGAGATCTGCCATCAAAAGATGGTTCGGTAAAACCTGAAGACAATTTTGCCATGGCTTGGCAGGTATCTGATGGGGCATCGCCGCGCATTACTGAGTTAAAAAAAGCCGTTAAAAAAGCGGATAAGCTAATCCTCGCCACTGACCCTGACAGAGAGGGAGAAGCTATTAGCTGGCATTTGGTTGAGGTGTTAAGCGAACAGAACCTCTTAAAAGGGATTGAAACAGAGCGTGTTGTTTTTAATGAGGTGACGAAAAGCGCTATCCTTAAAGCAATGGACCAACCACGTCAGCTAGATACTGATTTGGTTGATGCCTATTTAGCACGTCGTGGCCTCGACTATTTGGTAGGGTTTGGCATCTCCCCTATCTTGTGGCGCAAATTGCCGGGCGCTAAATCAGCAGGACGCGTGCAATCTGTAGCCCTTCGCCTTATCGTCCAACGAGAGGCAGAAATTGAACAATTTATTTCGGATGAATTTTGGGATGTTGATGGTGCCTTCACAACGAAGGATGGCAAGTCTCTAACGGCGCGCTTAACGCATCTTAACCATGAGAAACTGAGCAAATTATCATTGGGTAACGAAGCAGCGGCCCATGAGGCTGTTGCACAAGCCAAGCAGGCTGAATGGACTGTGAAGGATGTGAAAACCAAACGAGTTCAGCGCCACCCTGCCCCGCCTTTCACCACCTCAACCCTACAACAGGAAGCGTCTCGCAAGCTGGGGTTCTCTGCCACACGCACAATGCAAATTGCACAGAAATTATATGAAGGCTTGAATGTTGGCGCGGAAGTCACTGGCCTCATCACCTATATGAGAACTGATGGCGTTCAGATGTCGATGGAAGCGATTGGTGCCTTGCGTGGCCAAATCCAAGACCAATATGGCGCAGATTATCTACCTGAAAAACCACGCTTTTACAAAAGTAAGGCCGCAAATTCACAAGAGGCGCATGAGGCTATTCGGCCAACCAATTTCAAACGCACACCCGCACAAATGCGGGCCTTTTTGGATAATGATCAGTTCCGCCTCTATGACCTGATCTGGAAGCGCGCCATGGCAAGCCAATTTGCATCTGCGCAGCTTGACCAAACCGCAATTGAATTAGCATCAAAAGACGGCGCGCACATGATGCGTGCGACAGGCTCTGTCATTGTCTTTGATGGCTTTTTGAATTTATATTTTGAAAGTCGTGATGATGGGTCTGAGGCAGATGACAAGGATGTGATTTTGCCGAAAGTCACAACTGGCGATGCCATCAATCTTACTGAGGCCACCGCAGACCAGCATTTCACGCAGCCACCGCCACGCTATACTGATGCAAGCTTAGTCAAAGAATTAGAAGCAAAAGGGATTGGCCGCCCATCAACCTATGCCTCCATCTTACAATTATTGGAAAAGCGTGGCTATGTCTCAAAAGATAGAAACCGCTTTTTCACGGAACATCGGGGCCGCCTTACATCTAGTTTTTTAGAACGGTTTTTTGACCGCTATGTTGAATATGATTTCACAGCTGAGCTCGAAAATAAGCTAGATCAGGTCTCTGATGGCAAACTGCCTTATCAGTCATTATTGGCCGAATTCTGGAAAGATTTCAAAGCCGCACTCGACCAGACGAGTGAACTGACCATTACCGATGTGATTGACCATCTCGACCAAGACCTAGAACAGGTGTTTTTCACACCGAATGAGAATGGCGAAATTGTCCGTATGTGTCAGAAATGTTCAACGGGACGGCTCGGTCTGAAATTAGGTAAGTTTGGGGCATTCATTGGCTGTTCCAACTATCCTGAATGCAGTTACACACGTCAAATCAACCAGAATGATAATGAAGATGGTGCTGATTTAGACGAAAAGTTATTGGGCAAAAATGACGCTGATACAGAGATTTACCTGCGCAAAGGGCCCTATGGCTTTTATGTGCAGGCTGGTGCCCTAGATGAGAAAAAACCAAAGCGCACATCCCTACCGAAAGGCAAATCACCAGCTGAGGTTGACTTAGACTATGCGCTTGGCCTTTTGGCATTACCACGTGAAGTCGGCCCCCACCCTGAGACATCTGATATCATTGAGGCGTCAATTGGACGATTTGGCCCTTATCTGAAATATCAAGGTAAGTTTACATCTCTTCCCAAAGATGAAGATGTATTGATGATCGGCATTAATCGGTCTGTTTCAATCCTTGCTGAGGCCGCGAAAAAAGCAGGCCGTCCGCTCGGTGACCATCCAGAGGGGGGAGTGGTTGAACTTAAAAAAGGTCGTTTCGGCCCATATATTGAGCATAATAAGCTGCGAGCTCCTGTGCCACGCGGCACAGAGATGGAAACGATTACCCTTGAGATGGGGTTAGAATGGCTTGCCAAGAAAGCGGCGGCGCCGGTTAAAAAGAAGGCCGCAAAGAAAAAAGCGGCTACAAAAAAGAAGGCGACAAAGAAAAAAGCGGCGGCCAAAAAAGCCACGGCTAAGAAAGCCACAGCCAAGAAGGCCGCAAAGAAAGCATCTGCTTCGTGACAACAGCCTCATCCTTAACAGAAGGTGCGGTACTTGACGCCCTAACAGAAGCCGTAAAGCCCCTGAAATTACGCGAGCTTTCCTTAGCCTTATCTCTGCCAGTTGCTGAGCGCCCTAGCCTCAAGCAGCTTGTGAGGGAGATGGCTGAAAATCGCATGATTTTCATTGATGAAAAACGACAAATACGTCTCGCTACGCAGCTTCCAGAAGTCGTCATGGCCCAAGTGACAGGCTTTGATGATGACGGCTATGGCACGTTGAAAATTCTATCCGAGGATGTCGACCAAACTTTTCTGGAAACCATTGAAATTTGGCTGTTTCCTGAACGAAAAAGAGGTCGCATTCCCAAAGAAGGCGCGCATATATTAGCCCGCGTGATGCAAGTTGGCCCCTCCCAATATGAGGCGCATACTTTACGAGTTCTACCAGAACGCAAGGCTCATATTTTTGGCCGTGTTGTTAAATTTCGAGATTATTTGGGCATTGAATCATCAGAAAAAGGGGCACGGCAAATCATTCCCCTCAAAAAAGGCGGAGAGATTCCGCAGCTCGATGATTTAATCGAGGCAGAACTGGATGACAAAGCCGGACGCTTTGCAAAAACAGCCCATATGACACGTAATTTTGGCACAATGGACAAAGCTGATGCCTTTATCCAGATGGCCATCACAGAATTTGATATTCCGCAACACTTCTCAGACGCGTGTCTGGCGCAAAGTGAAGCAGCACAGCCGCCTGTTCTAGAAAATCGTACAGACCTTCGCGCCCTTCCTTTTGTGACAATTGATGGGGCTGATGCCAAAGATTTTGATGATGCTGTCTTTGCGGAACCAACCGCATCAGGCTGGCGTGTGATTGTGGCCATTGCCGATGTCTCTCATTATGTCCCAGCTGACAGCCCCCTCGACCAAGAAGCGCAAAAGCGCGGCAATTCTGTCTACCTGCCGGGAACAGTCATTCCTATGCTGCCGGAAACATTGTCAAACGGCCTATGCTCGCTTGTGCCACATGAAGATAGAGCCACTATGGCAGTAGAAATCATGCTAAATCAGCAGGGGCAGAAACAATCTCATCGCTTTATGCGCGCGCTCATTCGGTCCCATGCAAGATTAACCTACGATCAGGTGCAAACTGTGTTCGAAGGGGTGGCAGAAGAACAAGACATAGATGCGCCGGCTGGCGCTTTGCACCATTTATTTGGCGCATGGCATGGTTTAAACGAGGCGCGCGCCAAGAGAGGCACACTGAACCTAGATATTCCAGAAAAGCGGGTCTCTCTCAATGACGCCGGGCAACCTTGTGATATAACCTTGCGCTCTCAGAAAGAGGCGCACCGCCTCATTGAAGAGTTTATGATATTGGCCAATATCTGTGCCGCAGAGGAAATTGAGGCGAAGGGGCAACCTTGTGTCTATCGCACGCATGACCGCCCCGACATGGAAAAATTAGACGGGATCTATGAGCTGGCAGATGCCTTATCTATTCCCTTCGCCAAAGGTCAGGTGATAACGCCTCATATTTTCAATAAATTACTAGATGCGGTCAAAGGCAAGCCAGAAGAGCAAATGGTCAATGACGCTGTGTTGCGATGCCAAGCGCGCGCTGTCTATGACAACCAAAATAAAGGTCACTATGGCCTATCACTTGTAAAATATGCCCATTTTACCTCCCCTATTCGTCGTTATGCCGATTTATTGGTTCATCGCGCTCTTATTGAAGGCTGTCAACTTGGCCCTGACATACAAATTCACAAAGATCATGAAGCGCTTGGCGCCATTTGCAGTGCTATTTCCCAAACAGAGCAAGTAGCGGCAAAAGCTGAACGGCGCACAACAGATCGGCTCATCGCGTGTCTCTATCAGGAAAAAGTTGGTCAACAAGTCACAGCGACTATCACAGGTGTGGCGAATTTTGGATTGTTCGCTCAATTTGATGATCGCAAAGCAGAAGGGTTCCTTCCTATGCGCTCTCTGCCTGAAGATTATTACGAAGTGGATGATACAGCACAAAGATTAGTAGGGCGGCGCTATGGGATAACCTTTCCCATTGGCTTGCAAATCCAAGCACAAATTGAAAGCGTGGAACCGGCCTCTGGGGGATTATTACTGACCTATTTAGACGGCGGCACTGTGGATAAGGCAGTGGTACAGAGACGAAAACGAAAGCCACAAAAAAACGGGAAATCACATCGCAAATCACGTGGGGCTAAAAAATCTCGCAGGTAAGCAGAAATTTAATATGTATCGTGGCTGGCATGTTGACTTTCCTTTTGAAATAACGCATGTTGCGCCATCAGAATTTTAGCGGCTCTCTGCGAGCTGCCTTAAATGAATAAGGAATGTGACACATGGCAAAGCCAGCAACACTTCAAATCAAGCTAGTTAGCACAGCAGATACAGGCTATTTTTACGTGACAAAGAAGAACCCACGCACCAAGCCTGAGAAGCTAGAGCTTAAGAAATATGACCCACGTGCTCGCAAGCATGTGATCTTTAAAGAAGCGAAAATCAAGTAGTTTTGAGAGATAAAAATGCGTCTTGGAATTGACCTTGGCGGGACAAAGATCGAAGCCGCTATCATTGATGATAGCGGCTTATTTGTTTGCCGTGAACGAGTTTCGACACCCAAAGAATATGGTGACGTCCTAAAAGCCATTTCTAGCTTAACAGAAACGGTTAGCCAGCAACATGGCTACACAGGACCTGTTGGTATTTGTACGCCTGGCAGCATGTCGAAAAAGACAGGCCTTTTGCAGGGCTCAAACTCACAAAGCCTCAATGGACGCGATTTGCGCCGTGATTTACAAGCGGCCCTCAATCGGCCTGTGCGTATTTCAAATGATGCGAATTGCTTTGCTTTATCCGAAGCGATTGATGGTGCAGGCGCTGAGTTTGAAACCGTATTTGGTGTGATTATTGGCACAGGTTGCGGTGGTGGCATCGTGCATAATAAGTCGATCATAAGCGGCGTCAATGGTATTGGCGGCGAATGGGGGCACACCCCTCTTCCTTGGCCCGTTGATCATGAATTTGATGGCCATGATTGTTGGTGTGGGCGCACTGGCTGCCTTGAAACCTATATCTCAGGAACAGGGTTAGAGCATGATTATTATCGGATTACCAACGATAAATTAGATGCCAAAACCATTCTTGAAAAAGCTGAATCAGGTGACATTGTTGCTGAATCAGTATTACAGGTTCTTGAAGATAGAATTGGTCGTGGCCTTGCCATGATCATCAATATGCTGGACCCAGATGCCATTATTCTTGGGGGCGGGCTATCGAATATTGAGCGACTATATGTAAATGTCCCTCGCAAATGGCCTGGCTATGTCTTTTCAAACAGCATTGATACAAAGCTGTTAAAACCAAAATATGGCGATTCAAGCGGTATCAGAGGCGCAGCACATCTCTTTCATGATATGTAAAATAGGCTTAGCCCTAGCTACAGCTAGGGCTTGCAGCCGCCTCGATTTCGCTTAGCGTGGCCTCAAGGCTAAAATCACCATAATCTATGACATAATAGGGCACGACGCCATTATCCTGCATATGGAATAAAATCTCATAGCTCGGTAGGCCTGTTGTGCTTGAAGGGTCGAAATAGGCAATTTGAATGGGGTAATAATCAGTCATCAATAGAGGGGATGACGGTAATGGCTCGTCATTCACAGCCTTTTTGCCAATCACAACGGATGTTTTCTTCAAAGCCTCATCCGGCTTTGCGC
>CALEYP010000074.1 GCA_937924895.1 uncultured Alphaproteobacteria bacterium | reverse complement strand
CTAAGCGAAAAAAGGAATATAAAGCAGCGCTCCGCTTGGTGTTTGCTACATAATTACCAGAGCCTTGTCGGCGCACTAAAAGCCCTAATTCTTCACAATGGGCGAGGGCCTTGCGCAAGGTGCCAACCGCCACCTGATACTGCGCTGCCATATCGCGTTCTGGCGGTAGCTTCTGTCCAATAACCAAATGACCTGCCGCAATTTGCCGGGCAATCTGCTCTGCGATTTGCCGGTAGCGTGGTAATGCCGCATGGATAAGTGAGGTGGTTGGTTTTGTCATCTGGTGAAAGTTAATTGATACACTATTGATTTACTATCTTTCTACTGGTAGCGTCACTTATCATTTCTGGCAAATAAAAAGGTGAATAATATGACCATTGTGCCAATTACAAGTCCTGATCTGGCCGCTGCTGAGATCAGTTTTTTCTCTGCGTTATGTTCAGATGATTACCAATTTTTGGGTGTGCCTGATAAGACACTTAAGTCAAGCTGGGACCATTGTTCGGAGATTGTAAAACGGTCTGAGGCGCATGGATTTCGGAATATTTTATGCCCGTCATCTTATCAAGTTGGTCAGGATACTTTGTCATTTGTGGCAGGCTGTGCACCACTTACATCGCAGATGAATTTGTTGGCAGCTGTGCGATGTGGCGAGATGCAGCCTATCATGTTGGCGCGAACCATTGCGACGCTTGACCATATGCTGGAAGGGCGTTTGACCATCAATATCATTAGTTCAGATTTCCCTGGTCAGGTGGAAGATAGTGGCTATCGCTATCAACGGTCTCGTGAAGTGGTTGAAATTTTGCGCCAAGCCTGGACCCAAGATGAAATTAATTATGACGGTGAGATTTATCAATTTGCGGGTGTGCCAACGGACTCTGCCAAAACATATAAGCAAAATGGTGGCCAATTACTCTATTTTGGGGGGTATTCTCCTGCGGCGATAGAGCTATGTGCGCAGCATTGTGATGTCTATTTGATGTGGCCAGAAACCAAAGAGGACTTAGCGGCTAGAATGCGCACAGTTCATGAACGCGCAGCTGCTTATAACCGCACATTGGATTATGGTTTGCGGGTTCATATGATCGTGCGAGATACCGAACAAGAAGCGCGAGAATATGCCAGAGAACTTGTATCACAGCTCGATGATGACGCTGGGAAAGCCATCCGTGAACGAGCGCTTGATTCAACATCTCTTGGGGTGTCTCGTCAGGCACGGAACCGCGAATTAGCCGATATGGAAGGCTTCATAGAGCCGCATCTATGGACAGGTGTTGGTCGGGCCCGTTCAGGCTGTGGTGCGGCGCTTGTTGGTTCTGCTGACCAGATTTTGAGTGAAATTGAGGCTTATCAAAAGATGGGTATGCGGTCATTTATTTTTTCTGGCTATCCTCATTTGGACGAATGTGACTATATAGGCAAATTGATTTTACCAGAGGTTAAGACCTGTTCTTTGCCTCATGAATATGGCCGTGTGCCATCGCAAAAACCTGCAACCCCGCTTGGTGCTGGAGACCGAACATAATGGAAAGAATAGCGTTAACAGACGATCTATCACTATCGCGCTTAATCTATGGCATGTGGCGCCTAGGAGATGATAACAATACCTCTCCTGCGCATGTCCAAGCTAAGATCGAAGCTTGTTTAGAACAAAATATCACCACAATGGATCAGGCAGATATTTATGGTGGCTATGAGGCAGAGGAAATCTTAGGGACAGCCTTAAAACAAGCGCCTCATTTACGAGACAAAATTGAGATTGTTACCAAATGCGATATCATCGCCCCAGTGGGTCGTCATGCCACCGCGCGTGTAAAATATTATGACACAAGTGCCGCCCATATTACGCAATCTGTTGAAGATAGCTTGCGGTTAATGGGGATTTATCAGATTGACCTATTGCTTGTTCATCGTCCAGATCCTTTCATGGACCACACAGAAACAGGCGCGACGCTAGATCGCCTTATTCAAGACGGGAAGGTCAAAGCCGTCGGCGTATCTAATTTTAAATGTCATGATTGGACTTTGCTTCAATCCGCGATGTCCCAGCCGCTTGTGACTAATCAGATTGAGATTTCAGTCGTGGCCAATCAGGCCTTTACCAATGGTGATATCGCTTATCTGCAAGAGCGACATATCGCACCAATGGCCTGGTCACCTTTGGCGGGTGGGACATTATTTGATGGGTCACATCCGGCATTGCAAGCTGCATTAAATCAAATGGCAGAGGTCCATAATGTAGATGTGACAGCCGTAGC
>CALEYP010000073.1 GCA_937924895.1 uncultured Alphaproteobacteria bacterium | reverse complement strand
TTCACAGGCATTACCCCAGCGATCTTACTTCCTACCTCTACAGCGATGGTGGCAGACCTCCTTGCCTTTGCCGATGAACATAACGTCACCATTGTGCCGCAAGGCGGTAATACGGGCCTTGTCGGTGGCGGTGTCCCTGACCAATCTGGCACGATGATTATCTTATCACTGCGCCGCATGAACAATATCAGGTCTTTGTCGGTTGATAACCGGTCAATCGTTGTGGAGGCCGGCTGTATTTTGCAAGACATCCACACGGCAGCAGAAGAACAAGACCTGTATTTCCCGCTGAACCTCGCCGCAAAGGGCAGCTGCAGCATTGGCGGCAACCTATCGACAAATGCAGGCGGAATTAATGTGTTGCGCTATGGTACAACCCGCGATTTATGCCTTGGGCTAGAGGTTGTCTTGCTAGGCGGCAAAGTGATGAATTTGCTGACCCCATTGCGTAAAGACAATACTGGCTACGATCTAAAACAGCTGTTCATTGGCGCCGAGGGCACATTGGGTATTATAACAGCGGCCTCCTTGAAATTATCGCCTCTTCCAAAGGCGCGTGCGACGGCTATCGCGGAAATTGCATCGCCGCAGGATGGCGTGCGGTTATTAAGCGCGTTAAAATCGGCCTGTGGCGATCTTGTCGAAGCTTTTGAAATTATGCCACATGATATTTTTGCGGTGGTGGAAAAACAATTCCCGCAATTACGCTGCCCGCTTCAACCCATTCGTCCTTATGCGATTTTGATGGAAATTGCGTCGTCTGATGAGACGCTAGCCGAGGCCGATGAAACAGGGCTAATCCCTCTTCAGCAAAAACTTGAAGCCTTTCTCGCAAACCAATTAGAAGATGGCCTTATCCTAGATGCGGCAATGGCGCAGAATGAGACCCAGCGCAAAGCCATGTGGGATATCAGAGAACATGCGCCTGATTCAACCAAGGCTGAGTCACATCCCGTAAATACAGATGTGTCTGTCTCACTATCGGATATTGGCACATTTTATGACCTTGCCATTGCGAATGTGCGCCAAATTTGTCCTGATGTTCGTATCTGTGCCTATGGCCATATTGTCGATGGCAATATTCATTTTAATGTCATTGAAAAATTAGGCGGGGATGCCGACTGGGCCGCCAAACGTCCTCAGATGTTTGCAGCCATTTATGAAGCCCTATATGCTGTTGATGGTTCCATTAGTGCCGAGCATGGCATTGGCCAACTGAAAGCGGAACAGCTAAAAGGTGTCAAAGACCCTGTGGCTTTGGAAATGATGCGAGCTATCAAACAGAGTTTTGACCCTAAAAACCTACTTAACCCCGGAAGAATTTTATCATAACCAGAAGAACGGGCTCACTCAGATGAAAGAATCAGCGATACCAAAAATCATCACATTCTGGTTTGAAGAGATTACGCCTCAGCAATGGTTTAAGAAAGATGATGCCTTTGACAATGCGCTAGGTGAGCGATTTGGCACCTATGTCACAGATGCACTTGGCGCGCGGCTTGATCAATGGGCACAAACCGAAGATGGATGCCTTGCCCTAATCCTATTATTGGACCAGTTCACACGCAATATTCATCGTGGCACGCCACTGTCATTTGCAGGTGATGATATGGCGGTTGCCTTGTCATTACGGGCGGTCAAACAAGGCTATGTCACAGAAACAGGCGGGGCACGCAATCAATTCTTCTTAATGCCGCTGATGCATTCCGAAGAGCTTACCATTCATGATCAAGCGCTTCCTCTTTTCAAAACATATACCAATGAGATGACATATGATTATGCTATCCGGCATCGTGATATCATTGAGAGATTTGGACGCTATCCGCACCGTAATGCCATTCTAGGTCGGCCATCTAGTGCAGAAGAATTAGCCTTCTTAGAACAGCCAGGATCATCTTTTTAAGGCTAAGCCTTACGCCACATCTCTTTGAGATTTTGAAAGACTGTCTCTGGCGGTAAGGCTGATAGCTTATCGACTTTGATGAAGCGTGCCGCGGCGCCTGTGGGTGCTGATATAGTTGGATCTGTATCTGCGCCCATCACCATCAAAGTCAGTGCTGCTGTTTTTGCAGCGAGGAAGGTCGGCCCGCTATCATTGCCCAAATTCACTGCCGCAGATGCACATATGCTAGCGAGCTCTGCCAGTGATGTTTTGTTACATAGATTATAGGCTTGCGGCACAGCTTTCCCAATCTCATCACAAAGGGCCCGCTCACTCTCTGTGCCGATAAGAACCGGGGTAATTCCCTCCTCTGCCAAAAGCTGGGCTATTTCCTGAAAGGCCGCAGTAGGCCAGCGCTTTGATGGTTTTGCGGGCGAACAGCCAGGCATGAGCACCGCATAGGGTTGCGGCGGCGCTAGGGACGTATCAGCGCTAAGAAATGACAGATTCGCTTCCATATCTTTTGCCCCGACCATCCGCATCGCATAACGCATTCGCTCAGCATTATTCACACCGGTAAAATCGGGAAATGGATGCGAGCAACCCGCCGCTGTCCCCACCCACTTTATAGGCTGTTTAACAAACCACTGAAAATAGCGCGAGGTCCGCTTTGAACATTGCAAATCAATGATGTAGTCGAACGGGCGTTGAAACAGATTACGCAAAGAGTATAAGGCAGATAGCTGCCAGATGGGCGCCCGCTTATCGATGATGATCTCGTCAAAATACGGCATTTGCGCCATGAGAGGGGCAAAGGGGCGGCTTGTCAGGAGCGTGATATGCGCGTCTGGGAATGACTGCCGCAGCGCGGCATAGGCATCAAGCCCCTGAATAATATCACCCAAGGCACCATGTTTGATGACCAAAAAATGTAAGGGATGTGTTTGCGCCATGTCCCACTAGCCTTGTTTCGCTTTTCGCTCTTTGCGTCATCTTTACATCACGCACCAGCCCCTTTATACCAAAAACTATCGCAACAACGCTAGATATGTTCAGCCAAAACGCAAAAATCTAGCGGCAAGAGATGAGGCATTTATGACGGCTCTTACAGATATCATCCTGCCTCATAAAGAACGCTTTACGCTAAATAATGCGGGTGCCGTCTCTACTGTCTCGCGCGATCTTGCCTCACTAGGTTCTCACCCCCACGAGTTTCGGATTTTCGGCACCTCTGTTGACACCCCTCTACTGCCAGAGACATTTCACGGACTGATAGCAAAGTCATCATTGTTTCGCTCTCAGACCAAACAATTCGTGACAGCCTATCTCAGCTTTCTTTCGGGAGTAGAGACACAGCCAGACCTCATTGAGGTTCATGGGCGCCTAGAAGTGGCAAAATGGATTGCTGAGGCACGACCAGATATTCCAGTATGCCTGTATCTTCATAATGATCCCCGCAGTATGAAGGGCGGTAAAACACCGCAAGAGCGCGCTATTTTGGCAGATAGGCTGAGCGGCGTCATATCTGTCAGCCATTATATCGAAAACTGCTTTTTTGATGGGATTGATGCAAAACGTGAAACCCTGCCCCATCTGGTCAATTGGCTTGGTGTTAACCGTACATTGACAAGCAAGCCACAGCGCAAGCCCTATATCCTGATGGCTGGCCGTATGGTGCCTGAAAAAGGGTTTTATGAGGCAGGACAAGCCCTTGTTAATATTTTGCCCCATTACCCAGACTGGTCATTGAAACTCGCCGGTGGCAAAAGCTTTGCATCAGGCGCGCTATCGTCCTTCGAAAAACAACTTCACAAATTATTATCGCCTCTTGGCAAGCAAGCTGAACTTTTGGGTCATATTCCCGTCAGCGAGGTGCGCCGCCTACAACAAGAGGCCGAGATTTGTGCCGTCCCCTCTTTATGGCAAGAGCCAGGCGGGACTGCGGTATTAGAGGCTATGGCAGCTGGCTCAGCGCTCATCACCACTAATCGAGGCGGATTACCTGAGGTCGCAGAGGGCCGCGCTATCATCCTCTCCGATGTCAGTGTGACGGGATTTGAAGCCGCTTTTGTAGACCTTATCTCTGATGATAAGGCACGCAAAGCGCTTCAGCAAAAAGTATGGGATGATTATCCATTTTCAGGCCAAATCATGGCTGATAAAGCCGCTCAGTTCCGACTAACGCTTATTGGCAAGTAAGACGCTTTGTCAATTTACAAAGCCCCTTTGGAAATGATACCAGAGTAAGAGTAAAATATTAGGGAAATCTTTGCAGGTTCTTATGGTTGGACAATCTATCACACATTTTGTGAAAGCCGCTTTTGCAAGCGCTATCATGATGCTCTTTGTTAGCACAGGCGCTTGGGCGCAGTCAGCGCCTGTTCAATTTGAAGCAGATAGAGTTGAAACCAACCAAGAAACCGGTCAATTAGTTGCATCTGGCAATGTTATCCTTGTGCAAGATGGCAATGAGCTCCGTGCTGATATCGTAGAATATGATAGAAAAACACAGCAAGCCACTGCCACAGGCCATGTTATTTACAAAGCCAAAGATGGCGCAGTCCACATGTCAGATTTCTTAGATCTATCTGATAATTTCAATGAAGTCTTCGCTGAGCCTTTAATCTCTGAAATTGCTGATGGGTCTCGTTTCACAGCAAAACAGGCCTCTGGTAATTTTAATGAAACGCTTGTGATGGATGGCACAAGCTTCACCCCCTGTAATTGTGACTATGAGAATGGCGAGAGTCCCATCTGGGACCTCCGCGCGACGAAAACAACGCATGACAAAGCTAGCGCGACAATCATTCATGAGAATGTGCGCATGCATATCCTAGGTCTACCTGTTTTCTACCTGCCAGTTCTTGCCCATCCTGACAATACTGTGAAGCGCCGCACTGGCTTCCTTGCGCCAAGCGTTGTCTACAGCACCACACAAGGTAGCACGACCTCTATTCCGTACTACAAGACATTAGGCCCATCTGCTGATATCGAATTCAAACCCTATTTGTTCCAACATCGCGGTCAAGGTCTGCATACGCGCTACCGGCAAAAGACAGATGATGCTGATTTGCACGTTAATTTATATACCGCAAATGTTGCGACATTTAAGAAAGACCGCGAATCTGTCGCAGCCATTGATGCCGATTATAGAACTGAAATTGGTGATGATTGGAACATTCATGCCAAGCTAGAACGCGCCTCTCAGGATACGTTCATGCGCCGTTATGGCTTTAATAGCAGCTATGATTTAAAAAGCCATATTACCGCCACACGCCTCAAGCAAAACCGCTATTATGAAGTCAAAGCCTCTGACCATCAGGGGTTACGCTCCGGTGATACACCAGATAAAGAGCCGACTATCCTGCCATCAGTCTATTATGAAACATACCAAGATGGGTTCTCAAGTGGACAGATTATGCGCACTGAGCTCTCAGCGCTTCAGCTTGATAATGACGAACAACATGAAATGGTCAGATGGTCAGGAGATGTCAGCCTCCATGATGACTATCTTATGTATGGCGCGTCTGTCGCAACAGAAGCCGGTATCATGGCGAGTGGCTATGACATCCATAATGCAACTGATACTGACCATCATGAGGGTGAGCTCGGACAAGTGAACCCTTATGTTTCTGTTGATGTAAGAGCGCCCTTTGCTGTATTGCAAGATGACCAAGTTATCATGATGGAGCCACGCTTCAAACTCACTCACATCGATGGGGCTGACCGAACTGATGAAATCCCAAACCGAGATGCATCGGACTTCCGCCTAGATGAAAATAACCTGTTTATGACACATCGCCATCAGGGTAAGGATTATGTCTTGCCCGGCACACGAGCCGATTTGGGTATCTCAGCCTTAGCAGAAGATACCGCGCTTGGCGATGTGACAGCTTTTGCCGGCATCTCACGGCGTCTAGCTGGCAAAACTTCGGCCGGCCTGACAACAGGTAATAACCGCAATTATTCAGACTATGTGGCGTCTGTTACTGTCAAACCATATGACCAACTATCGCTGAGCTGGTCAGGGCGCGCTGATGTCAATGATTATGAATTAAATGAATCTCGTACAAATGTGGCCTGGCAATATCAATCAACCAGCCTATCAGTTGAACATGCCTCGCTTGCCAAAGCCCATTTCACGTCACCAACAGATGATAGAGAACAGCTTGAAGCCTCTGTGACACAGTCATTTCCAGATGGATGGGTTGGCAAAGCCACACAAAGCTGGGACCTCTCAAAAGGCAAAACAAAAAGAGATAAAACCCGCTTTACCTTGGCTTGGACTGGCGGTTTTCAGGATTGTTTAACCCTGTCACTTGATTACCAAAGAGATGCAACAGCTGACCGTGATATCCCGCGTAAAGATGAAGTCTTTTTGGTCTTAAACTTCAAATATTTGGGGTCTATCTCACAGAGTGACCTGACACAAAATAACTAAAGTGTTGCAACCATCGTGATAGCCACAGCGAGGATTAACCCTCCTGTGACTTGATTTACGCGCTTGGCAGCCGCCTCATTTTTGATGAGGCGAAACAGGCTATGAGCACCGCTAATATAGATGGCACAGCCAAGCAAAAGCATAGCGCCTACAGTGACTGATACAATCACACCATCGGTAAAGCGCAAGGTTTCAAGGTCAACAAAGGCCGGCAAGAATGATAAATAGAAAATGATGACTTTGGGATTGGTAGCACTAATCGCAACGCCTGTTAGATAGTTCTGCGCCACACCAATTGATGTGTGACCGCCAGCAGTCCCCGCATCTGCCAATATCGCTGGCGCCCGCATCTGCATCACCCCAATATATGCCAGATATCCCGCCCCGATCAAACGCACATAAACCATATAGGGTGCGATAAGATCCGCAATGGTGTGAAGTGACGCCAAAACAGCAATGAGATAGATAAAGTCACCTGAGATTAAACCAAGCGATAACACAAATCCGGGCAAAATACCGCCAGCCATTGTTCGCGCCAATAGCGCTACAATACCGGGGCCAGGTGTCATAACAAAAATAAAGCTCGCAATGGCGAGTGCCACAATATTCGCAATGGCCATCTATGGCTCCTCATTCACAAAAAGCCATAATAAGAACGGCTCCCCGCCTCCTAACGCACCTTAGCCTGTCATGCAATGATTAACCGCTACTTATCCCCATTTTAAGGGGTTAACGATATTCAGGATTTGGGAAATCAAAACGGCAACCCGCATCCCATAAAGACCGCTGATTTCCATGAGCTGGTAAGCCTTTTTGTGCTTTTAGCATCGCTGCCATATGCATCAAATTCCACGTCATAAATGTTGTATTACGATTAGTGAAATCATTTTCAGGGCCACCAGAGCCATCATCTAGATAAGACGGACCTGGTCCGGCTTCTCCAATCCACCCAGCATCTGCTTGTGGCGGAATGGTGTAACCAATATGTTGCAAGGCATAAAGCATCGACATAGCGCAGTGTTTTACGCCATCCTCATTACCTGTGATAAGGCATCCGCCTACCTTGCCATAATAGGCATATTGACCAGACGTATTCAGGTCACCTGAGCTAGCATAAAGCCGTTCAACAATCTGGGTGCAAATCGAAGATTTCTCGCCAAGCCAAATAGGTGTGCCTAATATAAGAATATCTGCTTCTGTCACTAGTTCATAAATCTCTGGCCAATCATCAAATTCATGACCGTGCTTTGTCATATCAGGCCATACACCTGTTGCTATTTTATGGTCAGCTGGACGAATATGATGCACCTTGACCCCTTTGCGCTTCATAATCTCAGCAGAAATATCGATGAGCCCACTCGTATGAGATAGTTCAGGACTTCTTTTCAAAGTGCAATTGAGGAATAAAGCGGTCAAATGAGAAAAATCAAAATCACCGGTTTGACATAGTTTGTCTTGCATAGGGGATAACATGAGGTGCCTCCTTTTGTGGCCAAAATTGTGATGACACGATAGCGGGCATGACTTAGATGTCTGTAGTATGAGGCTTATTAATATTTCGCAGCAACCCATTGCTTTACAAAGCGAGATAAGGGAATAGTGAAGGCAGGTACAGATACTAAATGAGGCGCTTATGCTTGATCAGCTCACCATCCGTTCATTAGATGTGACTAATCCAAATGATATTGCAAGCGCCACTGCGATTTATCGTCATCATGTGCTTCATGGCACAGGTAGCTTTGAAATAACGCCGCCTAATGAGACGCAGATGCGTGACCGCTTCTTAAAATTAGCAGACCAGAATTTTCCCATTATCCTCGCCTGTCTTGAAAAGACAAAGATTGCTGGATTTGCCTATTTTGGTCCTTACAAGGAGCGGGCTGCCTATCGCCATACCGTAGAAGATAGCATCTATGTTGCCCCTGAGGCGATTGGCAAAGGGATTGGCAAAGAAATGCTTATTCATCTCGTCACAAAGGCCCATAGCGCTGGATTTGAGCAAATGATAGCTGTGATTGGAGATTCAGATAATCGCGCCTCTATTGGCCTGCATCACTCAGTCGGGTTTGAAAAAATCGGCCAAGCCAAAGATATCGGCTTTAAATTCGGCCGTTACCTAGATGTGGTGTATATGCAGAAGTCATTATCCCTATGGCGTCCATCCTAGCAGCCCATCACTTATTCTGAATCAGGCGTCCAGATTTCGCAATTTGGGTCCTGCTCGCAATGCGCCCCTTCACCATGAATAGCATCATAGGCTTCCGCAGCCACGGAATGCGCGGCTTCAAAGGCTTGCTCCAATGCAGATTCAGCGGCCTCCCTGGCAGCATCATTAGCAGCATCAACCGTGGCTAAGTCTAATGTCGCCTCAAGTAATTCAGTGGCCTTTTGCACGTCATATTGTGCAAATTCTGTGATTTGCTCAGCGATTTCGGCAGTATATTCGCCATTTTCGATGCCTAATTTTTCAAAGTCAGCTAGTGCCTCTGCATCAATACTACCCTCTTCTGCAATATGCTGCGCTGTCATATGCGAAATCAAATGGCTCGTAATATAATCTTTTACGACCTCTGTGACGCCATCCTTGTCACGGCCACGCAGTTCTGCGAGCGGGATAAAGACCGCATCTCCTTCAACGACAACAAATAAATTACTGCCCACAACGCCTGATGACTTCTTATTACCAAAGAAGTCTTCTTTCTGCGCATTCTTCACTAATTGGTCAGCTTGTTCAGGAGATGCGCCATCATATACATTCCCATCAGAACCAAGAACCTGACCGGATTTCAATGTTAGTGCCTGTGAGGGTGATGAGAGGCCCAGCATCATAATTGTCACGATCGCCGCAATCTTTGTTAGATGTTTCATCTTCAAGGCCCTCTTCACAAAAACATTTCGCTTAATTAAATATAAGTAAATCATCTTTGACAGACCGCTTCAATAGCCATCCGCCCAAAATACCTGAGGGAAGTGCCGTCACAAAAGAATAGAAGATGATGGACAGAGACTCATCCCATTCACCAGACTCTAAACTGCCTGAATAATCTGTGATAAGGAAAATGGCTGCCTGTGCAACAAACCCACAGACAGAGGCAAGCAGAGCAAAAATGAGATAATGCGGCATTTTGCCAAGGCGTCTCGCACGCCGAAACAGCATCGCAAAAGCGCCAAACGCAATCACCATTGTTGGTATCCATAAAATCAAGCCAAAGGTGAAAACCATTGTCACACAAGTAATAATAACTTGTAGCAACCCAAGGAAATCAGCGTCAGCAAGAGTACTCCACACGCCAACAGCCAAAAGGAAAAACGGTAAAGGATGACACATCGCCACCAACGGCACAATCCACCCAATGGGAAGCAACAAATCAACAATTTGTTTGGGTCGTTTTTGCACCGTTACCAAAAGTCCCTTATTGCCCCCTGACACCTCTTTATAGCTTTGTGCGACCTACTCAACCGTCACAGATTTGGCGAGGTTGCGCGGCTGATCGACATCTGTCCCTTTTTCTGAGGCGGTCAGATACGCCAAAATCTGCGCTGGCACAGTGAGGATGAACGGCATGACATATTCACTGCAATTTGGCAGGCGACAAACATCACTTGCAAAATCCACCTCATCAGCTACATCTTCGGCCGCCAACAGAATGATCTTAGCACCACGGGCCTGTGCTTCTTTTAGGTTGCTGATGACCTTCTGAGATAGCGCATCTGCCCCAAGCAAGCTCACCACTGGCAGGCCATCTTCAATAAGGGCGATTGGTCCGTGCTTCATCTCACCGGCGGCAAATCCTTCAGCGTGAATATAGGACAGCTCCTTTAATTTCAGCGCCCCTTCAAGGGCAATAGGGAACAAACTATCTCGCCCAAGGAACAGGCAAGATCGCGCCTTTGATAACTCATGCGCTATCGGACGAAGCGGCTCAAAAAGAGACAGGCATTTACCAACTAAGCTAGGTAATTTCTGCAATTCCTCATGGCGCTCTTTTGCCTCTTCTTCGCTTATCACGCCTTTTGCACGACCTAATGCAATTGCGAGTGACAACAAGACCGTCAGCTGTGCCGTAAATGCTTTGGTAGACGCTACACCGATTTCAGGCCCTGCCCTCGTCGGTAAAATGAAATCAGATTCCCGGGCGATGGTTGAGTGATCGACATTCACCAAAGCAATCGATTTCAACCCTTCTTCTTGTGCATGGCGAAGCGCCATCAAAGTATCCAGGCTTTCACCTGATTGTGATATAGCAATGGCATGGCTAAGATGAGAGGTCACAGGTGCCCGATACCGATACTCAGATGCTACTTCAACGGTAACAGGAACACCGCTTAGCTTTTCAATCCAATACCGGCCTACAAGCCCGGCATAATGTGAGGTGCCAGCGGCTAGCATCACAAGTCCTGTCATATTTTTTAACTCATCCTCAGAGAGACAGGCTGTTAAAGTGCCAGACTCATCTGTCATAGCAGATAGAGTATGAGCAATTGCATCTGGCTGTTCATGGATTTCCTTTTCCATGAAATGCCGATATCCCCCCTTACTCACAAGGCCAGGATTAGCTGATACGATAACCTCTTCGCGATTGGCGCGCTGGTCATCCTTGTCATAAATCACAGCTTCATTCTGACGAACAATGGCATAATCATTATCTTTGAGATAAATCACGCGCTGGGTTTGCGATGACATCGCCATTGCATCTGAGGCGACAAAATAGGCACCTTCGCCAATACCAATCGCCAATGGCGAGGCATTACGTGCCACCAATAAACAATCGGGGTAATCTGTCATCAACAAGGCAAAGGCATAAGACCCATCTAGCCGCGCAATAATCGCTTTGAGCAAAGCGGTCTCATCATTGATTGTCTTTGCTAATTCAATGGCTAAATGCGCAATCACCTCTGTATCAGTGTCAGAGGCAAATTCATGCCCTAGCGCCTGAAGCTCTGCGCGTAATTCTTTATAATTCTCAACAATGCCATTATGCACCACCACGGCTTTATCAGATGCCAGATGCGGATGTGCATTCGCGTGTGTGACGCCGCCATGTGTGGCCCATCTTGTATGACCAATACCGATGTTAGCTGAGTATTTCTTGTGATCTGTAATAGCCGTTAAATTCGCTAATTTACCTGTGGCCTTATCAACAGATAGCGCGCCGTCCTCTAACACAGCAATGCCAGAGCTATCATAACCGCGATATTCTAAGCGCTTGAGACCCTCAATGAGGATATCAGCACTATTTCCTTCGCCAACATGGCCAACAATTCCACACATGTCCTTGAATCATCCCATTGTGCGTTATTTGAAAGAGGTTCAGTCACCTCACCCCATTGTTCTAAACAATCCACCATTTAAAAGAAAGAATTACATGAATTCTTTTGAAACTTTCCACCGGTTTGCCTATAAAAATAACATGATAAATGGGACAAATTTTACAAGCTATATCTTAGCAGCCGGTCAAGGCAAGCGTATGAAATCTGCGCTTGCTAAACCACTTCACAAAATTGGCGGCATGGCAATGTTGAGCTGGGTCATTAAAACCGCACAGCATGCAGGTAGCTCGCAGCTATGTATTGTGACATCTCCGCATGCGCAAGACATGGTAGATTATGTCCAACATAGCCATGAGACATGTCACATTGCGATCCAAGATACCGCTCTTGGCACCGGTCACGCGACAAAGATTGCGCATGAAGCTGTGAAAGAGAGCGAACATCCTATCCTTGTTTTATTTGGCGACACGCCTCTTATCACATCTGAGACTTTGTCCCAGATGGCTGAGGCTGTGACAAACGGTGCAGACATATGTGTTCTAGGATTTGAAACAGCTACCCCAACAGGCTATGGCAGACTCAAAACCAATCAAGAAGGGAACCTCATTGCTATTGTTGAGGAAGCTGATGCCACAGAGGATGAGAAAGCTATAACCCTTGTAAATGCGGGCGTGATGGCCTTATCCCCTGATTTTGCGAATAGCGGTCTGCAATCTCTGACAAATGGGAATGCACAAGGAGAATATTATCTAACAGACTTAGTGGAACTTGCCGCACAGCAAGAGCGGAAAATTACCTATGAAGTCGCAAAAGAGTCTGAGTTATTAGGCGTCAATTCACGAGCTGATTTGGCAAAGGCAGAAGCCGCGTTACAAGACAGATTGCGCCACGCAGCGATGGAAAATGGCGTCACATTGGTAGCACCAGAGACAATTTTCCTGTCTGCAGATAGTGTGATTGAGGCTGATGTCATCATTGAGCCTCATACCGTAATAGCAGGGCGTTGTCACATCCGTTCTGGGGCGCATATCAAATCATTCTCTCATCTAGAGGATGCCGAAGTGGGCCATGACGCGGTTATTGGCCCCTATGCGCGCTTGCGACCTGGCACCATCCTTGGCAATGCGGTGCGTATCGGTAATTTTGTGGAAACCAAAAAAGCTGTGTTTGAAGATGGCGCGAAAGCCAATCATTTATCCTATATTGGTGATGCAGAGGTAGGCGCTAAGGCGAATATTGGTGCCGGGACCATTACGTGCAACTATGATGGGTATGATAAATTTAAAACACAGATTGGCAAAGGTGCCTTTATCGGCTCCAACACCGCGCTCGTGGCACCTGTGACGATCGGAGATGGCGCCATTATTGGCGCAGGTTCAACCATCACGAAATCGGTACTGCCTGATGATTTATCCCTTACAAGAGCGCCGCAAAAAACATTGGGCGGCGGCGGTACAAGCTTCCGCAATAAAAAGAAGGCAAAAGATCAATGATGTTTGATGCCCCAAAGGCAGCCTCGTTACTGGATGCCATGTGCCATAAATCAGTTCTTGTTATTGGCGATTTGATGCTTGATCGATTTATTGATGGACAAGTCGACCGCATCTCGCCGGAAGCTCCCGTTCCTGTTCTTTCAAAGACAACAACCATGGCGATGCCAGGTGGCGCAGCCAATGTCGCACGTAACTTATGTCATCTTGGCGTTAAAACCATTCTCACAGGCATTGTCGGCAAAGATGCGTCAGGGTTGGCATTAGCTGATGAACTCTCTTCTGTCGCTGGCCTTCTTTATCAACCGGTAATGGATGAGGCGCGACCCACAACGACCAAAACAAGGTTCCGCGCTGGCGTACAACAAATTTTACGGGTTGATGATGAGGTAAAGGACGATATTACCCAAACGCTTGAAGCGACGTTACTTGATATTGTTGAAACCCACATATCCCAATGTGATGTTATTGTGTTGTCAGATTACGCCAAAGGATGCCTGACACGCACTCTGACACAGAGCATTATCTCACTCGCGAAATCTCATCACAAACAAGTGATTGCTGATCCCAAGTCCCAAGATTTCGGCAAATATCAAGGCGCCTCGCTCCTGACACCAAACTTATCTGAACTAAAGCAAGCAACACCGCTTCAATCTGATAGCAATGATGATATCACTGCGGCTGTCTCTGACCTATGTGAGCGCCATCATATTGATAATATTCTGACCACGCTCTCTGCCCGCGGCATGCTGCTTGCTGGGACCGCGCCAGCGCATCACCTTCCCACCATTGCCAAAGATGTATTTGATGTATCTGGTGCGGGCGATACGGTGGTAGCCAGTTTAGCCGCTGCACGAGCGGCAGGCGCCTCCCACATTGATGCGATGCAGTTTGCAACAATTGCAGCTGGCATCGTAGTATCAAAGCCAGGCACGGCCTCTCTGACTGCGGGTGAATTCATAACGGCGTGCCCCTCAGACACATCACCTTTGACACGCCAAGACACCAAAGAGCTTTGTGAAAAATGGCGCGCTGAGAATGCCCTCATAGGCTTTACAAATGGATGCTTTGACTTGCTTCATCCAGGGCATCTCTTCGCCCTTCGTGAAGCAGCTAAGGGCTGTGATAAGCTGATAGTGGCCGTGAATAGCGATGATAGTGTAAAGCGTTTGAAAGGACCAACACGCCCGTCACAAGCAGATATTGTGCGCGCGTCCAACATTGCACAGCTGCCATTTGTGGATGCTGTCGTTATCTTTGAAGAGGATACCCCCCTCTCCGTCATTGAAGCCTTAACACCAGATAGGTTGATCAAGGGCGGTGATTATAAGGCAGAGGATATAGTTGGTTATGATCATGTCATAGAAAATGGCGGTCAGGTGGTGACCATTCCGCTATTGGAAGGTCACTCCACAACCGCCATCTTGAATGATTAAGCGTTAAGCTGGTTTATTCGTCTGCTTTTGCGCCAACCTCGATATATTCTTGGTCAAGATTTGGTAGCGGGGCATCACCCAATGTCGCTTCAAAGGCTTGAAGACGCTTATAGATAGATATCAATTCGATAATCGTCGTCCAACTATTTACCAAGAATTGGAAACTATTTGAGACTTGTCCAAAGGCAGAAAGAATTTGAGTCATAATCCCGAAGGTGATTTTCCCGGCGGCAATCGTCGGTATCAAAATCAAAGTGGCAAAAATATTATCCGTCTGCAGATAT
>CALEYP010000072.1 GCA_937924895.1 uncultured Alphaproteobacteria bacterium | reverse complement strand
TTTGCAGAAATTGGACCTTATTCTGCACAATTGCAGAGTGGGCTGCCGCCACGTTGGCCTGGTTACCATAAGGTCATTTTGGATGAGGGGCGCCTTCATCTGCATCTCTATTATGGTGAGGCGTTACCGCTGATCAAAAAATGTGATTTCAAAGCAGATATTTGGTTTTTGGATGGCTTTAACCCGCGCAAGAATGAGGATCTATGGGAGCAGGAGATGCTAGCAGAGGTTGGGCGTTGCAGTGGTGCTGGCGCGCGCCTTGCAACATTTACCGTCGCGGCAACTGTGCGAAACGGTTTGGAGATGGCTGGATTTCATCTTACTAAACGTGCGGGCTTTGGTAAAAAACGAGAGATGCTTACCGCTGTGATGCCAGAAGACATGAGGCACAAATCTCAGCCAAAGCGCGTTGCCATCATCGGCGGTGGTATTGCTGGGGCGTCACTTGTGAAGGCCTGTTTCAACCGCAATATCACGCCCATTTTGATTGAGAAAGCCCCTCATTTGGCAGCGGGGGCATCAGGCAACCCCATCGGTATTCAATCAGCGCGTATTCGCGTTCATCATGATGAACTATCAAGGCTCTCCGTATCTTGTTTATCTTTTGCCAGTTACCTAGCTGCAAAAGAGGGGGCGGTTGCCCATGAGGGGTCTATTTTGATCTCTCACACCGACAAAGAATTGAAAAGACAGCACAAATTAACAGAACAGCAATGGCATGAGGATTTGCACCTTCCTCTTACGCCTTCAGATATTGCCGCCAAAACAGGGTTTCCGGCGACACATGACGGCGTGTACCAAGCTGCATCTTCGATGATTAGACCGCCTCATTTTGTGACATCACTTGCCAAAGGAGCGACCTTATATTTGGGGGACGAGGTCGCAAGCAGTGAAGTGGCAGAGGGCGGCGTCACGCTCACACTTGCATCGGGAGCGGTGCTGGAGGTGGATAAAGTCATTTTGGCTACGGGTGCAGCGATGCCGCATCTATTAAGATTATGTAACCTGCCAGATATTCCCCTTGATGTGAGTGCTGGGCAAATTTCTATATTTGAGGGCGATAACACGAAATCAGATCTCATAACAGGACTGCATTTTGGTGGTTATCTGACCCCGGTGATAGAGGGCGCGCAATATATGGGGGCAAGCTTTGATCGCTCTGGTCAAAGAGAGGTCTCCGAAGACGGACATCAACATAATTTTGGGCTCTTGCCGCCGCCATGGCAAGATGTGGGGCCGCAGATAAAAGGGGCAAAAGGGCGCCTATCCCATCGTCTTGCTACAACGGATAGATTACCTCTTGTTGGGGCAATTACAGACCAATTTCATGTGATGACGGCGCTAGGTGCACGAGGCTTAACCCATGCGCCTCTTTTGGCAGAGGTAGCCGTCGCTAATCTATGCGGTTACCCCACAGGCTTTGACCAAGAGGTGATGGCGGCCATTACCCCTGCACGTTACTTATGATGCCATCATATCACGGGCACGTAAAACATCCCCATGATGTTGGCAATCATCGGCTAGCAAGGGGATAAAGCAACGTGCGACATCTGCGGCTGATGGCAATGTCTGAGGGTCTTCTCCTGGGAAGGCAGCTGCTCGCATCGCTGTACGCGTGCCGCCTGGGTCAATCATATTGATTTTCATGTTGGTCTGTTCTGATTCTGCTGCCCAAGCCCGGCCCATTGATTCAAGGCCAGCCTTTGATACCGCATAAGCCCCCCAATACGCGCGCG
>CALEYP010000071.1 GCA_937924895.1 uncultured Alphaproteobacteria bacterium | reverse complement strand
TTATCTCGGCGCAGAACTGGCCGTCATTCGATGAGGCGATGCGCTCACTCCATCATCCTCAATCTGACCGCGACATTAGTGCGAATGCGCCGGCACGAGAGCGGTTGGCCTTTGATGAATTATTGGCCAATCAGGTCGCACTCGCCATGATCCGCCACGACACGAGCCTACAAGGGGCTGGCAACCGCTTCCAAGGGGACGGGCGTTTGCGTGACGCCCTGACAAAGGCCCTACCATTTACCCTTACAGAAGGGCAGCAATCTGCTTTGCGTGATATCTATGCCGATCAAGAGCAAGAAGGGCGGATGCTTCGCCTTGTGCAAGGTGATGTCGGGTCAGGCAAAACCATCATCGCCCTGCTTGCGATGCTCCATGTGGTAGAATGCAACAATCAAGCCGCTATGCTGGCCCCAACCGAGATTTTGGCACGGCAACATTTTAAAACCATCTCTGCGCTCTGTGCACCGTTAAATATTCGCGTTGAGCTGCTGGTTAGCCAGATGAAACGCTCTG
Organism: uncultured Alphaproteobacteria bacterium; assembly: GCA_937924895.1. Taxonomy (GTDB): domain Bacteria; phylum Pseudomonadota; class Alphaproteobacteria; order Puniceispirillales; family Puniceispirillaceae; genus UBA685. The sequence continues at coordinate 2,687 of CALEYP010000071.1, read as the reverse complement.
AACGGCAGAGAATTTTAGCAGATCTTGAAGCTGGTGAAGTGGCAATTATCATTGGGACGCATGCATTGCTCAGCGATGATGTTCATTTCAATCAATTGGGCCTTGCCGTTGTTGATGAACAACACCGCTTTGGCGTGCGACAGCGCGTGCTGCTATCGGAAAAAGGGGCGGCGTGTGATGTGCTTGTGATGACAGCCACGCCTATCCCTCGTACGCTCGCTATGACGGCTTATGGTGATTTAAAATCAAGCATCATCACTGGTAAGCCGGCAGGTAGAAAACCCATTGAAACCGCCCTTATTAGCCTTGAACGCATTGCCGAAATCGTAGAAAAATTGCGCCTTCAAATTGCCCAAGGGCACCGTGTCTATTGGATTTGCCCACTTGTAGAAGAGAGTGATAAATCAGATATCACAGCGGCCGAAGATCGTTTTCGCCATTTGCAAAATCTGCTAGCTGAGGCGAACCCTCAATTGGTTCATGGTCGCATGAAAACAGACGAAAAAGAAGCTGCTATGAACGCCTTTCAAACGGGAGAGGCGCAATTGCTCGTGGCGACAACGGTTATTGAGGTAGGCGTTGATGTACCAGAGGCGTCTATTATCATCATCGAACATGCTGAGCGATTTGGCTTAGCCCAATTACATCAGCTGCGCGGGCGTGTTGGACGCGGAGAGCGGCAATCTGCATGCCTTTTGGCCTATCAGGGACCGCTGAGCGAAACAGCCACCGCACGCCTTAAAATCATGCGGGAATCGAATGATGGGTTTGTATTGGCAGAAGAGGATTTACGCCTGAGAGGGCCAGGTGAGATATTGGGTCAACGGCAATCAGGTATGCCAGAATTCAGCCTTGTCGACCTTGCTGCGCATGGCCACCTTCTCCCGCTCGCGCGAGAGGCCGCAGACCGCATTATTGCACGAGACCCAGATTTATCTTCTGAAGCAAGCGCGCCCCTTCGCTTGCTCCTGAGCTTGTTCGAAAAAGATAATGCGGTGCAATTCTTAACCTCTGGCTAGGCCTTGTTTTTGACTTGCGCCTTTTCACTCCCATGAGGCGGCGTCACAATGCCGCCAGACACCACAAGCTTTACTGCATCTTCAACTGACATCTCAAGATATCGTAACTCATCACGCGGACAGAATAGCAAAAAGCCTGATGTGGGGTTTGGAGTAGTTGGCACGAAGACATTGACTGTCTCATCCACAATTTGAGACTGCACCTCACCTTTGGTTGTGCCTGTCACAAAACCGATGACCCACAAGTTCTTCCGCGGATATTCAACAAGCACCACTTCTCTAAACGCATCTGATTGAGACGCAAGCACCGTCTCCAGAATCTGTTTACTCGCGCCATAGATTGTACCAACAACGGGCATACGGTTAAGAATTTTCTCTCCCACACCAATGAGCCAACGTCCAAAAAAGCCAGCAGCAATCGCCCCTATGATAGTGATTGAAATGCCACCAATCACAAGCCCAACACCAGGAATGTTGCTGTAAATGGTATCGCGGTAAACAGGCGGCAGAATATCAGCCACCCACCCATCAATAATATCAACAAATAGCCAGGTGATATAAATCGTCAGGAGAACAGGTGCTGTGACAAGCAACCCTGTCAAAAACCAGCTGCGGATGCGCGCAAACATCGTCTTGCTCTTTGTATCTGTCATGGGTGGATATCCTTCTGCCAACGTTGATTGTCAATCTATCATGATATGGTAAAACATTCATTAAAAGAATAGCCCCTGGGCTAGCTTCCCGCTTTTGCCACTATGAGACTCTATCATGACAGATACCACAACCCTCGCCCACGAAATGCAAAGATTACATGATATTATGCGCGATTTGCGGGATAAAGATACGGGCTGCCCCTGGGATATTGAACAGACATTCGCAACGATTGCACCCTACACTATTGAAGAAGCTTATGAAGTCTCAGAAGCTATCCATCAAGGTGACAGGGATAAAATCGCTGAAGAACTGGGTGACCTCCTATTGCAAGTTGTCTTTCACGCGCAGATGGCCGCCGAAGAAGGAAGCTTTACCCTAGCAGATGTCGCCAGACGTATTTCAGATAAGATGGTGCGCCGCCACCCTCATGTATTTGGTGACGAGGAACGTGAAGACGCCACCGCACAAAAACAAGCTTGGGAAGAGATAAAAGCAGCTGAACGTGCTGAAAAAGGCACTGACACCTCGCTATTAGCTGATGTCGCTGTGACTTTGCCAGCAATGGTGCGAGCGGCCAAATTACAAAAACGCGCAGCATCTGTTGGGTTTGACTGGCCTGACTTGCGGTCGGTTATTGCCAAATTGCATGAGGAAACCGGGGAATTGCTCACCGAGTGGGATGCCGCCTCACGCGATCAGGATAAGCTGCAAGATGAAATGGGCGATGTCCTGTTTGTTGCCTCAAACCTGGCGCGAAAAGTCGGTGTTGACCCGGAAACAGCGTTACTAAGCTGTAATCGGAAATTTGAAGCGCGCTTTCGCCATATTGAGGCGTCTCTGCAGGCGCAAGGTCGTGACATTGCTGAGGCAAGTCTGGAAGAGATGGAACAACTGTGGCAAGAGGCAAAATCGCGCTAGAGCGGGCTTACCGGATCCGTCCAAATATGGTTGGCTAGCTGATGCCATGCCGTTTCATCAGGTGCGACAAGCAACGCCTCAGCCTTAAAGGGGGAA
>CALEYP010000070.1 GCA_937924895.1 uncultured Alphaproteobacteria bacterium | reverse complement strand
ATGGCTCATGGTTATTATCTGGCCACAGGCCAGATGCAGGCTGCTGCGGTGCATGTCAATGTGGGTCTTGCCAATGCCTCTATGGCACTCATTAACGCAAATAGTGATGATGTGCCTATATTCATGATGTCTGGTCGCAATCCCCTTACAGAAGGGGACCGAGAGGGCAGTCGTCACACACCAATCCAATATGGTCAGGAGATGTTTGATCAAACAGGCATCGTTCGTGAGATGGTCAAGTGGGATTATGAGTTGCGCTATGGTGACACAATTTCTGCTTTGGTGGATAGGGGATGCGCGATTGCGCGTCAGGAACCAGTAGGGTCTGTTTATCTGTCATTGCCCAGAGAACCACTTTGCGAGATGGCAGATACGCCAACGGCATCATCACAATCTGTGCCTACAAAGCCCTATCCTGACCCAGAGGCGATTAAGACATTAGCGGCTGAGATTGCAGAAGCAAAAAATCCTCTTATCATTTGCTCTCGTGGTGATACCGACGGACAAGTGGGCGCGCTTATCACACAAATTGCGCAAGAAAACAGTATTGCTGTCAGTGAAGTGTTTGTGACACGCAATCTGTTAGCCACCGATTTTGACTTCAATATTGGGAGTCAAATTGCAGCCCATCTTCCTCATGCTGACCTTGTGCTTGTCGTGGATGCGCCTGTTGCGTGGATTGCTTCCAAAGCAAAGCCTGCTGATGGTGCAAAAATTATTCATCTAGGCCCAGACCCTCTATTTGGGCGTATTCCTGTCAGAGGGTATGAAGCAACAACACATATCCAATGCGATACAGTTGCAGGACTTGAAGCTTTAAATGCTACATTGCCTTCGAAAGTAAATGCGGAGCGCGCTAGCAAGATACATCAAAAGCATTTGGCTTTCAGGTCGAAAATTCAAGATAAGGTAGAGGCTTGTGAAGGTGATGTCCTCAATAAGCCATTTGTTGCAAAATGCGTATCTGACATAATCGGTGATGGGGTGATATTTGCTGAACGTGCAGGCCCGTTAGCATTGTATAATGTCAAAGGACCAAATCGTTGGTTTGGTAACACGCAAGCAGGTGGTCTCGGCTGGGCACTTCCTGCAGCACTTGGTTTCCAATTGGCTGACAAAGACAGGCTCGTGGCATGCATTGTGGGCGATGGCTCTTATGTCTTTGCTAATCCAATTGCCTGTCATCAGGCGGCAGAAGCACAAGGCTTACCGCTATTAACGATTATTTTGGATAATGGCTCTTATGATGCGGTGCGCATTTCAACGCTCGATATATACCCCTCAGGAAAGGCGGCTAAAGCCAATCATGTACCAATGGTGCCGTTTGCCCCAAACCCTGATTATGCAGCGATCGCAGAAGCTGCGGGATGCGCGGTTTTTCATGTATCATCAGCCGATTCTTTGAGGGGAACCCTAGTTAATGCATTAGGCATAATAAAAAACGATAAAAAACAGGTGCTTATAAATATTAAAGTTGGAATGGATGATGGTGAGAAATAAATGTATCGCCCAGCTTGGAGGATTTTATGCTTAAAGTTATTCCGGTCACCTTCGCTATATTTGCATCTCTAATCTTAACAGGATGTAGTTCGATGAATAATATTTCTAAATCATTAGGACATCATGAAGTCTATACTGAGACTGTCATCGCTGCTGAACCAGAAGAGGTGTGGTCGGTGATTACAGATGCCCCGAATTATAAGAATTGGAACCCTGTGATTACCAATGCAGAGGGCACTTACGCAGAAGGCGCCACCATCATTAACACAGTGGTGGAGGATGGTAAGAAGCCAACTGAAATCAAATCAAAAGTGGTTAAGTTCAAGCCACCTTTCCACCTTAACCAATTTGGTGGTTATAGAGGCATCATCACCTTCGACCATCATTACATCCTCGAAAAAGTAGATGCTGGCACTAAGGTCATCCAGAAGGAAGAATATACAGGGTTTTACGTCAACTTCTGGGATAGCGCATGGGTGGAACCCGCTTATCAAAGAGTTAACGAAGCTTTGAGGAATGAGGTTCTTAGTCGAAAGTAAGGGATAAGTGAAGGCAAGTAGTGAAATAGATAAGTAACAATTGACCAAAACATTTTGGTTAAATGAAATTAACCATTGTTTCTTTTTTACTTTTTGAAGTCGCAAAAATTCTTTGTTACTTTTTTGTTACTAATCGCTGTGTGTCAGGTATTGCCTAGAA
>CALEYP010000069.1 GCA_937924895.1 uncultured Alphaproteobacteria bacterium | reverse complement strand
AGGATGGAACAAATATTTTTCTAAATTAGGATTGTGTCCATGGCAAGCCATCGGCCCGCCAGCCTTCAAAGCTGTTGCGATGCCCTTTTTCATCAGCGCGGCCTTCGAAGCCGGCAGACATATTTGTGACATTTGAGAAGCCAGCCTCGACCAAAGCCTGGCAGGCAGAGGCAGAGCGCCCGCCAATGCGGCACATGACGATGAGGGCAGTGTCTTTGCCAGCAAAAGCGGCAATGCTATCAATGAAATCAGGGTTTTTTTGATTGCGTGAATTGGTCCATTCAATCAAAAGTGGGCGTTTGCCAATGGCAGATAATTCCGGAATGCCAGTCAGATTCCACTCTTCTTCAGTGCGGCAGTCAACGAGTAAACAGGCTTCATCTGCTTGCAATTGTGCAAAGCAAGTTTTCGGGTCAGCTGTTTTAAAAAGCTCATCCATTCCTCATCCCCTTTTTCCCTAGCTATTTTACATTGACACTATCTGTGTTACATGGCGCTAAATCACTTGCCTCTTCGGATTAAACCTATCACCATAGCGCTAGTTTTAGTTTCTAGTCTAACAGGTAGATCCCCTATGTTTAAAGCGCTAATTGCAACCAAGTCTGAAGACCACCCTTTTGCCGTTGCCATCGAGGAAATTGATGAAGGCTTCTTGCCAGCAGACGGGGACGTGCTCGTTGATGTGCATTACAGCACTGTGAATTACAAAGACGGCCTCGTGTTGAACGGTAAAGGGGGGTTGGTGCGTGATTATCCCCGCATTCCAGGTATCGATTTTGCTGGGGTTGTTGCCGAATCATCAGATGACCGCTATCAGCCAGGAGATGAGGTCATCTTGACAGGCTGGCGCGTTGGTGAGATGTGGCATGGGGGCTATGCGCAACGGGCAAGAGTGAAAGCTGATTGGCTGGTCCCTTGTCCAAAGGGGCTGTCATTGCAAGAGGCTATGGCTGTTGGTACAGCCGGTCTCACATCAGTCTTTGCCATACAATCACTCGAAGCGCACGGGCTTTCCCAAGGTCAGGGGCCAGTGCTTGTCACAGGGGCATCTGGTGGTGTGGGGTCTGTGGCAGTGGCTATGTTGGCGCAATCTGGCTATGAGGTGGCAGCTGTCACAGGTCGTCCTGAAAATGCCAGCTATCTGACAGCGCTAGGCGCAACAGAGATTATTGATAGAGCCGAAATTGCTGAGGCGATCGCACGTCCCATGGAAAGCAGCCGCTGGGCCGGTTGCATTGATTCTGTTGGTGGTGAGATGCTGGCACGCGTTCTTGGGCAGCTGCATTATGGGGCGTCTGCGGCGGCGATTGGGAATGCTGGTGGCATTGCCGTTCCCGCCAATATCATTCCCTTCTTATTGCGCGGCATCAATCTATTAGGCATTGATTCGGTCATGCGCCCCTATGCCGATCGCGTGGCGGCATGGGACCGGATCGCATCTGATATGCCGCGAGATTATTTAACGTCTATGACAAGTCTCATCACCTTGGCTGATTTGCCACAAGCTGGTGCGGATATCATTCAAGGCAAGGTTAAAGGGCGTCTTGTCGTCGATGTAAAGGCAGGCTAACACAACTAACGGAGGGGCTATGGCTGTAATAAACGAAGTTCAATTTGAGAACCGTCACAAAGATAGGCTCTCAGGTCGTCTCCATTTGCCACAAGGCCCCTATCGCGGCACAGCCTTATTCGCTCATTGCTTTACGTGCTCAAAGGATAGTATCGCGGCACGTCGTATTGCGGCGGGGCTGGCGGCTGAGGGCATTGCCTGTCTGCGATTTGATTTCACAGGGCTTGGCCATTCCGAGGGGGCATTTGCGCAATCTGGCTTTGCAGGGAATATCACAGATTGCGAAGATGCGATCGCGTGGCTTAGCGCACATTACCATACTCCTGAGATTATCATTGGTCATTCACTAGGTGGGGCCGCTGCGCTAGCTTGCGCTGCGATAACGCCGGATCTGAAGGGGGTTGCTACCATTGGCGCTCCGGCAGAAGCTGCCCATGTATTGCACCTCTTTCAAGGGGCAAAACCAGCCGTCCCTGATACGCTGATTGATGTGTCTATTGGCGGGCGCCCCTTTGCCGTATCACCAGATTTTATCGCAGATTTAGAAGCGCGTACTTCACGCGACCATATTAGCTCTCTTGGTGCAGATTTATTGATCTTACATGCGCCGCAGGATGATATTGTGGGGATTGAAAATGCGGCTGAAATCTATCAGGCCGCACGCCATCCGAAGAGTTTTATATCCCTTGATAAGGCCAATCACCTTTTGACAAATGCCAAAGATGCGGCTTTTGCAGCACAGATGATAGTTGCCTGGGCCAGTCGTTTGCTAGACACACCGCAACCAGACACACACCCCGCAGAAAATGAGGTGATAGCAAAAAGCACGCCGGAGGGAGCATTTGCGACAGATATCCTCACATTTCAGCATAAATTGCGCGCTGATGAGCCGCCTTCTGTGACAGGTGGCACAGACACAGGGCCAGCACCATATGAGTTTCTGCTTGGTAGTCTGGGCGCTTGTACAGCGATGACGTTGCGCATGTATGCGGGGCGCAAAAATTGGCCCTTGGAGGATGTCGAAGTCAGGTTACGCCGGCAGCGCCAAGAGGTATCAGGGCGAACAGATATCATTTTTCGCGAGATTGACCTCATCGGACCTCTTGATGATGAGCAGCGGCAAAGATTGCTTGAAATTGCAAATAAATGCCCCGTGCATCGGTCTCTTTCGAGCGGCATTGATGTGGAAACCAGCCTTATTGTGCCCCCAAATGGAGCGGAATCGACATGAGGTGGCGCCTTTAAGGTATCAATGGGTGTGGTTGTTTCCTAGCGTCAAGGAAGGGACCAACCATCGTAATGCGATGATAAGATGTGGCAGATTCATAATGTGGAGGAGAGACTGCTATGGATAGTTTAATCGTTGGGTCTAATAGAAAGATTGATCCCACAAGACGGGCGCACCTGAAGCCAGATATGACACCAGATGACAATAATCGTGTCGAAATTGGTCCCACAGGTCTTGCCTTCGCAGAATGGGAAGCCGCTGGTCTTATCGCACCTGATATGCCGGCGTTGCGTGAATATCGCCTGAGCCGTTTGCAAGAAAAAATCAGAGAAGCAGATTGTGCCGGTTTATTATGTTTTGACCCGCTCAATATTCGCTATGCCACTGACACAACAAATATGCAGCTGTGGACCGCACATAATGCAGCTCGCGCCTGTTTCGTGCCACCAGAGGGTAAGGTCATCCTTTGGGACTTCCATAATTGTGAACATCTGTCTGCCCATTTGCCGTTGGTTGGCGAGTTACGTGGTGGGGCTTCTTTCTTTTATTTTGAAACAGGTGATCAAACCGAAAAGCATGCAGCACATTTTGCGGCTGAATTGGTTGATATTATGCAGAGCTATGCCCCAGGTAATAAGCGTATTGCGATAGATAAAATTGAAAATGCAGGCTATGCCGCGCTCTTGCAGCATGGTGTTGAAATTCTAGATGGCCAAGTGCTCACCGAACATGCCAGAGCCATTAAGAATGATAATGAATTAAATGCCATGCGCTGTGCGATTCATGCCTGTGAGCAGGCTGTCGAAGAAATGCGTGCCGTGGTAAAGCCAGGCGTCACTGAAAATGATGTATGGGCGGCACTCCATGCCGGCAATATCCGTCGTGGCGGTGAGTGGATTGAAACACGTATCCTGTCATCAGGGCCGCGCACAAATCCCTGGTTCCAAGAATGTGGTCCGCGTGTGATGGAAAATGGTGATTTGTTGGCCTTTGATACCGATCTGATTTCGACCTATGGCTATTGCTGTGATATTTCACGCACCTGGCTCGTGGGTGACAAGGCCGCGACAGATGTCCAGAAAACTCTTTATCGCGATGCTTATGAGCATGTGATGACAAATATCGAAGTGATCAAGCCAGGCATGAGTTTTGCTGAGGTGACAAAAGAAGCACATCGCTTGCCTGAAAAATACCGTGCCTTGCGTTATGGTGTATTGGCGCATGGGATTGGTCTTTGTGACGAATATCCGTCAATCCGTTATCCGGAAGATGTTGATGATCATGGCTATGGCGGCACCGTTGAAGTGGGCATGACATTATGTGTCGAAGCCTATTGCGGCGAAGTAGGCGGGCATGAAGGTGTGAAGCTGGAAGAGCAGGTCGTTGTGACAGATAGTGGTTGTGTGCCGATGTCGCAATATCGTTATGAAGATGAGCTTCTTGGCTAAACAACCTGATGTTATCACGAGAAAAGCCTGTCACTGACAGGCTTTTTTTATTTTTCTACAACAGCGATATGAGGCAAGTTTCGGCCCTGTTGGGCATAATCAATGCCATAGCCAATGACAAATTCGTCTGGAATCTCAAAGCCAATCCAATCAATCGGCACCTCAATCTCACGCCGTGATGGCTTATTTAAGAGTGTGCAGATAGCAAGGCTTTTTGGTTGTCTTGTCTCTAGGATTTTGATGACTTGGGACAGGGTATGACCTGTATCAATAATATCTTCGACAATCAGCACATCACGCCCTTTAATCGCGGTTTCCAAATCTTGAATGATTCGGACCTGGCGTGATGATTCCATCTTATCGCCATAAGATGACACCGTCATGAAATCAACTTCAACCGGTAGGTTCAGATGACGGACAAGATCAGCGATAAAGACAAATGAGCCTCGTAAAAGGCCAATAACAACTAGCTGGTCGGTATTTTTATAGCTTTTGGTGATGTCATGTGAGAGTTCGGTAATCCGAGCTGTAATCTCAGCCTCGCTGATCATAATGTGGATTTTTTCGCCCGTTGATAATACTGACATGATAGGCCTCTTGCTACTCATCCTCTAATGTCTGCCTGATGGCGACACAAGCCTCCCAGTCATAGCATTTTGTTCTTATGAAAGACTAGTCCTGAATTTATCTTGGGTTTTTTTACCAAGCGGCCTAGGTTTGAGAGAGAACACATTTTTCAGGAAAGTAAAAGACATGGCAAATATTGCATTTTTAGGTTTGGGCGTTATGGGGGCACCCATGGCAGGGCATCTCGCCTCAGCAGGGCATGAGGTCACTGTGTATAATCGCACAACCGCCAAAGCAGAGGCTTGGGTCGCACAACATGGTGGTGCCTTTGCCGCAACACCGGCTGAGGCGGCGAAAGGGGCAAGTTTCGTTTTTGCCTGCGTGGGTGATGATGCTGATATACGTGCTGTGACAACAGGTGCAGATGGGGCATTTTCAACAATGGCAGACGGGGCGATCTTTATTGATAATACAACTGCCTCAGCTGCGGTTGCACGTGAATTGGCAGAGGCGGCCCATGACGCGGGCTTAGGCTTCTTAGATGCGCCGGTATCTGGCGGCCAGGCCGGGGCGGAGAATGGTGCCTTGACTGTGATGGTAGGCGGCGAAGCCTCTCATTTTGAAGCGGCAGAACCCTTAATGAAAGCCTATGGCGCAAAGGTAACCTTGATGGGGCCATCGGGCGCAGGTCAATTGACAAAGATGGTCAATCAAATCTGTATCGCTGGCTTGGTGCAAGGGCTATCTGAGGCCTTGAATTTTGGTCAGAATGCAGGGCTTGATATGGAGAAGGTCTTAGAAGTGATCTCAGGCGGCGCGGCACAGAGCTGGCAAATGGTGAATCGTGGCCATACGATGGTGCGTGATGAGTTTGATTTCGGCTTTGCCCTAGATTGGATGCGCAAAGATTTACGCATTGTGTTTGAAGAGGCTGCCGCGAATGGCTCCCCTCTACCTGTAACGGCACAGGTGGCACAATTTTATGCGATGTTATCAGAGCGTGGTTATGGTCGGAATGACACATCAGCCCTTATCAGGTTGTTGCGTCATCCCCAATCATAAAATATGCGGTGAGGCGGCTTAAATGCCGCCTACAACCATCAATTTCATTTCGAGGAATTCATCTACGCCATAGATGGAGCCTTCACGGCCAAGGCCTGAGGCTTTCACGCCACCAAATGGCCCGACTTCAGATGAATAGGCGCCGGTATTGGCGATAGCCATGCCATATTCAAGCGCTTCACCTACGCGGAACACACGTCCCACATCTTTGGTAAAGTAATAAGCGGCCAAACCAAAGATCGTATCATTGGCAAGTGTGATAGCCTCTTCTTCTGTTTCGAATTTGAACAAGGCTGCAACAGGGCCAAAGGTCTCTTCGCTATAGACCTGCATCTCTTTTTGAGCGCCTGTGATTACAGTTGGCTCAAAGAAGGTGCCGCCCATTTCATGAGGCTTGCCACCTGTAAGGATTGTCCCGCCTTTGGCAACCGCATCTGCCACATGGCGTTCCACTTTTTCAAAGCCTTGCTGATCAATGATAGGCCCTTGCACCACACCATCGTCAAAGCCATCGCCGACTTTCATCTCTGCCACTTTTGCAGTCAAAGCAGCGGCAAATTTATCATAGATGCCAGCTTGAACAAAGACGCGGTTGGCGCAGACGCATGTCTGACCGGCATTTCTGTATTTTGAGGCAATCGCCCCTTCGACAGCTTCGTCCAGATCAGCATCATCAAAGACAATAAGAGGCGCGTTGCCCCCTAGTTCCAATGAGATTTTTTTAATCGTATCTGCGGATTGACGCATCAAAATGCGTCCCACTTCTGTTGAACCTGTGAATGTGATCTTGCGGATCCGCTCATCGCGGCACATCACGTCCCCAAGCGCGGGGGCGTCCATACCAGGAATAATATTGATAATACCGGCTGGGATGCCGGCACGATGGGCCAATTCTGCCAGCGCGAGAGCAGATAAAGGTGTTTGTTCCGCAGGTTTCAAGACACACGCACATCCCACGGCGATCCCTGGCGCTACTTTGCGTGTAATCATCGCATTCGGGAAATTCCAAGGTGTGATAGCGGCAAACACACCCACAGGCTGACGGAGTGTCATGAATTTTTTATCGGCAAAAGGGCTTTCTAAAACATCGCCCATGACACGCTTTGCTTGTTCAGCAAACCACTCAATAAAGCTGGAGCCATAGCCGATCTCGCCTTTTGCCTCAGCCAAGGGCTTACCCATTTCCGCGGTGAGGATAATAGCTAAATCATCCGCATTTTCCATGCAGAGATCATACCATTTCTTCAAAATATTGGCGCGTTCTTTGGCTGTTTTTGCGGCCCAAGCAGGTTGCGCAGCATGGGCGGCAGTCACAGCTTCTTCCATCATGCTCGCGTCGCAATCAGCAACCTTGGCAATCACCTCATTCGTTACAGGGTTTGTCACGTCAAATGTGGCGCCAGATTTGGCTGGGACAAATGCGCCATTAATATAAGCGCCTGATTGAATGAGAGAGCTATCTTTCACAAGGCTATGGAGATCCATTACTACCTACCTCTTATTGGGATTTTGTTATCTTCATCATCAGCATCCGCAAAGGAATACTGCTTGACCATCATACCCACAATAAAAGATAAACAAAGGAAATCTAGTCTAAAAAGGCCTGTTTTATGGCAATGCTTGAACAATTTCTACCACTGCTTTTACCGCTATTTTTCACAGGCCTGCTATCTGGCTTTTTAGCGGGTCTATTAGGCGTCGGTGGCGGCATCGTTATTGTGCCCATTCTGGCCTATGCGCTCGAGGCCAGTGGTATTCATACCGCAATGCCAATGCATGTGGCTGTTGCGTCTTCTTTAGCCATTATTGTGCCAACTTCGCTTATCTCAGCGCGCACGCATTGGGCGCTTGGGAACATCGATAAACAGGTTATTCGTCTGTTGGGGCCACCTATCTTCATCGGCTCAGCCAGCGGTGCATTTGTTGCGGCATATCTCGATAATCAGGCGTTAAAATTTATCTTTGGGTCTCTCGCAGTATTAATTGGCATCTCATTTCTCTTGCGCGCTGTGGTGTTGCGCCACGGTTTGCCGTCCTTTCTGCCGCGGTCTATCATCGGGCTGGTGATTGGGACAATATCATCGCTGGTCGGTATTGGTGGCGGCTCGCTTAGCGTGCCTGTTCTCGCCTCTTGTGGTTGGGAGTTGCGGCGCGCGGTGGGGACCTCAGCACTGCTAGGCTTGTTTATTGCCATTCCCGGCATGATTAGTTTCATGATTGCCGGGCAGGGAGCTGGCTTATCACTGTCTTTCACGATTGGCTATGTCTGGGCGCCGGCCGTTATCATCATTGCCACAGCTGCCTTTTTATCTGCCCCATACGGCGCTAGGATGAGTGGCCGGATCAATAAGGACGCGCTTAGACGGGTCTTTGCCTTATTCCTCATTATTGTGGGAATTCGACTCGCCTTGTCGGGATATTGGGGTGGCGGTCTTTCTTGGCTGGTTGGTTAAGGAGAGCGGCTTATCCCTCGCGCGGTGGCAGTGGCCGGACAGTGAAATGCTGATAAGGTCCGCCAGCTTCACCAAGGCGATAAGCGCGACCAAATTCAATATATCTATCCGCTGACTTTTGTAGGGCAGCTCTCTCATCCTCTGTGAGGTCACGCATCTTTTTGGCAGGGCGTCCGGCCCATAACTCGCCTGTTGGCACTATTTTGCCTGGGGTTACCATCGCGCCAGCAGCAACCATAGCCTCTGGCTCAATAACAGCGCCATCCATCACAATGGCACCCATCCCAACAAATGACCGGTCACCAAGCGTACAGGCATGAATGATAGCCGTATGACCAATGGTCACATAATCGCCGATGATGGTAGGAAAGCGGCTAGAATCAATATGAACGCAGCTATTATCTTGAATGTTCGTCCCTTTGCCAATGGTGATGTAATTCGCATCCCCGCGCAGTGTCACATTATGCCAAATAGAGCTATCAGCGCCAATCCGCACAGCGCCAGAAATCACAGCTGAGCTAGCAAGATAAGCTGTCTCATCAATCTCAGGATATTGTCCGAGAAACCCTTCAATCGTCGGGCCTGTTTGACCAAGTTCAGAAGGTGTTTTTTGTTTGTTGCGATCTGACATCTTGATTTCCCAAAATTTGTGTTATCTGTTACAGTCATAGCGCAGCTCGTCATAGTTTGACCAGAGCTGTAAGCCCAAATTAAAAGCGTCCCCTGTCGGCACTGACAGATGCGTTTTATCTAATGATATTCACGCCCCTCTTGTAAGGAGATTTCGAAATGGCATTTGAATTACCAGATTTGCCTTATGCCTATGATGCACTTGCTGCCAATGGCATGAGCCAGGAAACTTTAGAATTCCACCATGACCTTCACCATAAGGCCTATGTTGATAACGGCAATAAGCTGATCGCAGGCACAGAGTGGGAAGGTAAGTCGCTTGAAGATATCATCACAGGCACATATCAAGCTGGTGCAGTCGCACAAAATGGTATTTTTAATAATGCCTCACAACATTGGAACCATATTCAGTTTTGGGAAATGATGGGCCCTAACGGTCGCACCATGCCAACAGAACTGGAAAAAGCTGTTGTTGAAAATTTCGGATCCGTGGATGCGTTTAAAGATGAATTTTGCGCAGCTGGTGCCGGTCAGTTTGGGTCAGGCTGGTGCTGGTTAGTCCAAGATCAAGATGGCTCGCTAAAAGTGACAAAGACAGAAAATGGTGTGAACCCTCTCTGTTTTGGTCAGACAGCGCTTCTTGGTTGTGATGTGTGGGAACATTCTTACTATATTGATTTCCGCAATAAGCGTCCGGCGTATTTGACTAACTTCTTTGACAATCTCGTCAATTGGGAAAATGTAGCCTCTCGTATGAGCTAGGCACACTGCTATGTCATGGAAAAGGCTCATTCCAAGTGAATGGGCCTTTTTCTTTTGAAGTGAGTGAGGATGCCGCCTTGTTGCCACATTCCTCATCTAAGATATTATCTTCATGAGCGGCATTTGCATTCATTTATGAATCATCTTACCGTATAAGCGAATCAGTCTAATAGGGATAGCTCCATCAGAGCTAGGTAAAGGAGGCTATTGTGGGAATTCTTGTTGCCGTTTTTGGATTTTTTGCCATCGGCGCATCAGATAATGCGCAGCAATTTGCGAAACATAGTAATGGGATTGATGAATATACCATTGTGATGCCGCGCAGCTGTCCATCTGGCGTTCGTGAATCAGGCTATAGCTGGTCTGTGGCGAGCGGTATTATGCTGAAGCAAAATAACGAAGATGGGTCTGTTGGCCCTGTCTGTGTCGAAAAATAAAACAGCCCATCTCTGGGAGAGAGGCTGTTCATGCAATCTATGATAAGGCGCGTTATGATAATTTACGGCGCGCCATTTCTCTGACCCGCAAGCGAAGAGCTTGTAAGCGGATAAAGCCATGGGC
Source organism: uncultured Alphaproteobacteria bacterium (assembly GCA_937924895.1). Taxonomy (GTDB): domain Bacteria; phylum Pseudomonadota; class Alphaproteobacteria; order Puniceispirillales; family Puniceispirillaceae; genus UBA685. The sequence goes on along the minus strand of CALEYP010000069.1, from coordinate 28,179 downwards.
ATCACGATGATCATAATCGCCTTGGCCTTCTTCAAATGTGACCAAATCTTCAGAATAAAGTGAGTTTGGTGACTGGCGCCCTGTTACAATGACATTGCCCTTATATAGCTTTAGGCGAACAACACCATTGACGACTGATTGGCTCGCATCAACGGCAGCCTGCAACATTTCACGCTCTGGGCTAAACCAAAAGCCATTATACACCAATTCGGCATAGCGTGGCATAAGCTCATCTTTTAAATGCGCCGCACCTCTATCAAGCGTGATGGATTCCATCGCACGCCGTGCTTCAAGCAAAATTGTACCGCCAGGTGTCTCATACACACCACGTGACTTCATGCCCACAAAACGGTTTTCAACAAGGTCCAAACGGCCAATACCATTATCACCACCGAGCTTATTGAGCGCTGTCAACAAAGTGGCTGGTGACATGGCCTCGCCATTAATCGCCACAGGATCACCATGATGGAAGGTGATTTCAATCTCAGTCGCGACATCTGGTGCGGCTTCTGGTGAGACAGTACGTGAGAAGACATATTCTTCAGGGCCAACCCATGGATCTTCGAGCACTTTACCTTCAGCAGAAATATGAAGCAGATTCGCATCGACAGAGAAAGGTGCTTCACCTCTTTTATCTTTTGGTACAGGAATTTGGTGCTTCTCTGCATAAGAAATAAGCTTTGTACGTGAGGCCAAATCCCATTCCCGCCACGGCGCAATCACCTTAATATCTGGGTTCAAAGCGTAATAGCCCAGCTCAAAGCGGACCTGATCATTGCCTTTGCCTGTCGCGCCATGAGACACGGCATCTGCGCCAAGCTCAGCGGCAATCTCAATTTGGCGCTTGGCAATTAGCGGGCGCGCGATGGATGTGCCGAGCAGATATAACCCTTCATAAAGCGCATTTGCGCGGAACATCGGGAAGACATAATCTTTGACGAATTCTTCGCGCAAATCTTCAATATAGATATGTTTGATGCCAAGCATCTCTGCCTTTGCGCGCGCTGGTTCAATATCTTCGCCTTGGCCCAGATCGGCGGTGAAAGTGATCACTTCACATTGATAGGTCTCCTGCAGCCATTTCAAAATGACAGAGGTATCCAAACCCCCAGAATAGGCAAGAACAACTTTTTTAACATTAGAAGGCGCAGACATTATGGCTCCTCTTATCAGGCAGTGATGTGATTGTGCCCTGCTCTTAGCAGAGTTTTACCAAAAGGGCAAAACCAGACTGCGAAGGACAAGGCATCATATTACGCCAGATCACGCAAATGTGGTGCCGGGCGATGACCAAGAGAGCGCCAAGCCCCAAACAGGCCAAGCAAGCATGTCGCCGCCGCCCCTATCACAGCTGTGCCAGCAATCACAGATAGATCAGCACTGAATTCGGCGCGCAAGAAACCAGCAATCAAAGCCCAAGAGGCTATGGTACCAATCACAGACGCACATAAGGCTGTAAGGAGGCCAAGCAAGGCATATTCCAAAAGCCATGCCATCAAAATATCTTTGCGCCGCGCACCTAACACCTTGAGGATAATCGAATCTGAGAGGCGCTGTGCCTCAGATGAGGCCACCGTGCCAGCTAGGACTGCGATCCCAGAGATAAGCGTGACCAAGGCTGTTAGGCGGATGGCACCGCCTAGCAGGTCAAGGATTCGTGTCGCTGTGGCAACGGCATCTCGCACTGAAATGGCAGAGACATTGGCAAATTCATCGGTGATGACTTTTTCGACCTCATCGATCGCATCATCCGTTGCGGCATAGGTTGTGGCAATCCAACTATGCGGCGCCTTATCAAGCAAGCCAGGGGAGAGAATAAACACAAAATTGATGGAGAAACTTTCCCATTCAATATCACGTACATTTGCAATGGTCGCGGTGATATTACGTCCCAACACATTCACAGACACGGTGTCACCAAGGGCTAGTCCAAAATCTGTAAAGGCATCTTGCGAGATAGAGATAAGAGGTGGCCCTTGATAATCAGCCGGCCACCATGTCCCTTGGGTGATTTTTGTGCCCTTTGGCGCAGTGGCTGACCAAGTGAGCGCGCGGTCACCGCGTAAGATCCATTCAGACCCCTCAGGTGGTGAGATATCAGCCGCATCCACACCAGCAAGGGCTGAGACACGCCCTCGTAGCATCGGTGTTTTCTGGATATCTGTGACCCCCTCTATGGCGGAAGCCAAAGAGGTAAAGCGGTCAATTTGATCTGGCTGAATATCGATGAAGAACCAATCAGGCGCTTTATCTGCAACCCGTGCAGAGATTTGCTGATCCAAATTATGGCGCGTTAATGTGACAGCAACAAGCACCGAAAGGCCAAGCCCAAAGGCAATGATGATAGCGCGCAGAGGGGAGCCTTGCCGTGTAATGGCAGAGAGTGCCATCCGGCCAGGCACATAGGAGGGGGCCGGCAAACGCCGCAATAGCCGCATCACCCCTTCGCCCAAAAGGGCTAAGATAATAAGCGAGGCAATCGCCCCTCCGATAAAGCCAGTGGTAAGGCGGACATCGCCTGTGGCAATGAGAGCGAGCAATGCCAGCGCAATCGCAGCGACCACAATCCGCGCCATAATCCCCAAAGAGGGCAGGCCTGAGGGCGGCGTGATAATTTGGCGGAATAAGTGACTCGCTTTAACAGATTGCGCACGTGCTAACGGCAATAAGGTAAAGATGAAAGCTGTTAAAAGACCAAAGGCCCCTGCGACTGCTAAGGGTTTTGGAAAGAGCGCAATGACAGGCGGCACCGAAATATATTGTGATAGGATCGAAGCCGTCAAAGCTGGCGCTGTCGCGGCCAAGACAAGGCCAATGGCCACCCCAATTGTCGCAATCGCCATGATCTGTAGCAAATAAGTGCGATAAATCAGCGTGGTCGGTGCCCCTAAACATTTCAAAGTGGCAATGACAGGCATGCGGCCATGAAGCCACGCCCGCACAGCAGAGCCAACGCCAAGCCCGCCAATTAATAACGCGGTTAGGCCTACTAAAATCAGGAAGGCTTCTGAGCGCGCAATAAAGGCATCAAAGCCAGGGGCGGCGCTTGTCACATCACGCAAACGGCCATGTGTCTCTTTTAGAGCCTGCTGCAAGGTCGTAACAGCCTCTGAAAGGGCCGCTGGATTATCAAGCAAGAGTTTAGTGCGATAGGAAATAAAAGAACCAGGCTTTTGCAATTCTGTCAGCGCTAAGGTCTCAGCGCCGATAAGGACTCGTGGGCCAAAGCCACCAAAATTCACAGTTCTATCAGGTTCAGTGACCAATGTGCCAGCCACGATAAGCGTTGCCTCTCCCAGCCGCACCTCATCACCAATGGCTAGCTTTAAGCTCCGCAAGAGTGAGGGCTGCAGCAGCACCTGTCCTGTCGCCAGCCCGTCTTGCAAAGTATCTGGCCCATCAATGATAGCCTCGCCAACCAAAGGCCAGGCGGCATCAACGGCTTTCAACTCGACTAATTTCCGCTCATCGCCAGCGCGCAACATAGCACGCATTTCAACGCTATTACTGAGCTGTCCAAGGGTGTCTGCAATGCGAATAACACTCTCATCAACAGCGGTGTGCCGTGATGAGATTTCAATATCGCCGCCAAGCAATATGCGGCCATTCCCATCAATGCCAGAGCGCATTGATTCCGCAACAGAGCCCACCGCGCCAATGGCGGCCACGCCCAAGACGAGCGCAGAGAGAAAGATACGGAATTTGGATAAGCTGCCTTTCATTTCACGGCGTGCCAGACGCCAGGCAAGAGACCAGCTAATATCGCCTGTTTGGGGCGTCGTGATCTGTGTCATCTAACGGCTCCCTCGCTCAAATCACATCATCTTTTACAATTTGGCCATCTTCGATGGTCAAGATGCGTTGGCATTGCTGGGCAAGTGTCACGTCATGTGTGATGAGGATTAGCGCGGCATTAACCGATTGTGTTGCCTCAAACAGTGTTTTGATCACTTGCGCGCCTGTTTTGGAATCAAGATTGCCCGTTGGTTCATCGGCCAGCAAGATAGAGGGGCGAGGAGCAATGGCTCTGGCAATCGCGACACGTTGTTGCTCACCGCCTGAGAGTTGATCTGGCAGATGTGACAGCCGGTGGCCTAGCCCAACTTTTTCAAGCGCCTCAGCAGCGAGGCGGTCAGCCTCTTTATTGCCGGCAAGCTCCATAGGAACGGCAACATTTTGCAAAGCTGTCATAGATGGGATAAGGCGGAAAGCCTGAAAAATAATGCCAACATTATCACGGCGCAATGCTGCCAGCGCATCTTCTCCCATATGGGTGATGTCATGGCCTGCCATATGGATGTGGCCAGATGTGGCTTGTTCAAGCCCTGCCATTATCATCAAGGCAGAGGTCTTGCCTGCCCCTGACGGACCTAAGATGGCAACATGTTGACCAGCAGGAATGTTTACAGATATGGATTTTAGGATATCTGTCTGATGGCCTGCATTGCCAAGAGATAGACGGACATCTTCTAATCTGATGACATCATCTTGCTTTTGGGAGTCGGTCTGACTATGTGACTTAGGTGACGCACTCATATTATTCTTAGAACTCCAAGAGACAGATTGTGGGTGTAGAGGCATGTGTATGCCTGATGAATTTGGTTAAAGTGAGGCAGATAAATTCAGGTTTGCCTCTCAGTTACATAGGTCATGATCTGGCATTTGTCCAACCGCGATATAACAAGAGACACCGCTATGATACAAAACATAATTACTCTTACGATGCGCGCTCTTCGCCAGTTTACCCTTGTGGTACTCTTGGCCGTCGCACCCTTTGCTCACGCTGCTGAGACCCAAACAGTATTAATGCTGGGCGACAGCCTTACAGCTGGCTACGGCCTTGGTCCAGGAGATGGTCTCGTTGATCAATTGCAGGAACGGGCAGATGATACAGGCTTGTCTGTCAGATTTATCAATGCGGGGGTATCTGGCGATACAACTAAAGGCGGTTTAGCGCGTCTTGATTGGGCGCTGGCTGAAGGGGTCGATAAGGCTGTGGTGGCGCTTGGCGGTAATGATATGCTGCGTGGCCTATCGCCCGCTGACTCATTTCAAAATTTACGCGGTATTCTTCAGCGATTACAGCAAGACGATATTGAAATATTGCTCGCTGGTATGTTAGCGCCCGCCAATATGGGGGCAGAGTATCAAGCTGATTTCGACGCGCTTTATCCGGCTTTGGCAGAAGAGTTTGACATCATCTATATGCCCTTCTTTTTGCAAGATGTGGCGCTCGTGCCGGCGTTAAACCAATCAGATGGGCTCCACCCTAATCGTGCAGGCGTGTCTGTTATGGTTGATAATTTAATGCCTTATATTGAAACCCTATTGGCAAAACCAAACTAAGTGAGCGGAGTGAGACTGTGATGTCAGATAAAGTAACTATCGCAAAACCCCCCTTCATTATATCGTTGCTTGGTTATGGTGGTGCCATCCCGTTTTTAGGACTTGCGACTTGCATCTATTTTAATGTGGCGCTGCCTGTCATCTCGCCTATTGAGGGTCTGCTAACCTATGGCGCTGTCATTTTATCCTTTGTGGGGGCGCTTCATTGGGGGGGTGTGATGGCACAGCATGAGCAGGTCACGCCTCGCCTGGCGTCCCTTCTCTATGGCTGGTCAGTGATGCCAGCGCTGATCGCATGGGGCGCTTTATTGATGCCAGATAGGATTGGCGCCACTGTTATGGCGCTTTGTTTTGTTGCTTGCTGGCGGATTGATATGAAAGTGATAAGCTCAGGTCTTTGGCCAGCCTGGATGGCACGGCTTCGCTTGCATTTAACAAGCTGCGCCGTCGCATCGCTGGCTGTGATCGTCCTATTACCCTACGAGGTAGCTTAAGACACGGCCAATTGGGTTAGCGAGCTTAATCTGGCCTTCATTAATGGCAAAGACAATGCATTCGCCATCATCATCTGCTACTGGCTGATGCGTTGCGCCGCTTTCTTGTATCGCAATATCGCCAGGGCCAAAGCTGCCAGTTTCATCTGAGAAGCCGCCAGCCAATACAAGAGTTAGCTCAGTGCCCTCATGGGAATGTACAGGCACAGAGACGCCTGGCGCGATGCGATAAATATTGGCTTCGATATCAACATCATCAAAAAGGATACGATATTGACTGAGGCCACGACCAAGGCGGCGCCAGCTCTTTTTACAATCAAGGTCTGGGATATAGTCTGCGAGCGGACGTGGTAGGCCGAATTCACTCTCGGTTGTCTCAGACGCCATATCACGGTTGTCATTCAAATCAGAAGGGGTCGCTTCAATCGCTGCCATCACGGCATCAAAGGCTCCTTCACTCAATGAGACAGGCTCTATCTCTTCAAGCAGAATGCCGCCTAATTGCATCAACTGCCGCAATTGTTTTGCGCTCTTTGCATTAAGGGCGATGTGTGTTTCAACGAGAATTTCTAACGGACGCGTCAGGCTACCTGCTGCATAGTCGAGCAGAAGGGCGTCAATCAACTCATAAGTCATATGTTGCTCGTTCATGGGAACCAGCCTTACCTTTCATCTTCATCAATCTGTCTGCGCAACCTTGATAAGGCTAGCCGAATGCGCGACTTCACGGTGCCGAGCGGTAAACCGCTATCTTCAGCAATCTCGCGATGTGATTTTTCTTCGTAATACGCAGCAAAAATCATTTTGGCTTGCTCTTCAGGTAATTTTTTTAAAGCTGCCTTGATTTTGTCCTCATCTTCACGTCTGCTCACCGCCTGATCACCTGTTTCAGGTTGCTCTGGCATAATGGCTGGATCAGTCATGTCTGGTAGAGGGCGGCCATCGCGGCGAAGCCTGTCAATGCGCTTATTACGTGCGATCGTAAAAATCCATGTGCTGGCCCCTGCTTGTGCAGGATCAAACGTCTCTGCACGGCGCCACACCATGATCATCGCTTCTTGGGCCAATTCCTCTGCGGTTTGCATATCTGTCCCGAGCCGAAGCAAAAATGACTTCAGCCGCGGGGCAAAATACGAAAATAACGCAGAAAACGCAGCCTTGTCGCGTTCACGACCAACACGTACTAGCAGCTCGTCCAGTTCGGAGCGACTGCTATAGCTCTCATCGATATTACCGGTTCCCATAGTTTGATTAAACGATGGGCGGTCATCGAACTCAAGATCAATTTTCCATCTGTCGGAACTATTTTCCATTTACGTCACACAAACCGTTGTAATCGTTGATCAGTTGCTTTTTTCAGGACGCATTTTTCCCCTACCATATGTATTAATATGGGTGATTAGGACCCAAAGGGCAGATAAAAATAGCGAAAGGGGCCGTGATTCTGTGATTTTTTCATCATCTGGAAAGTGTGCGTAACGGCGAGACGACGTAATTTTCAGCGCATGCCCCATCATCTCTTTGCAAAATAACCCGTTATTTGGTACAAAATAGCGACGTGGCTAGCGTTGGACAGTAATCGGCCGCTTTTCAGCGTTCGGTCTGATTTTTCAGCGCTTTTTGTTAGACCTAACCTTCACAATAATGAGCTTGATTATGAGATTTCTCGCTGCCAAGACCTTCCCATCACATATGGTGTCACCCAAAATGATGGCGTTAACACTAACCGCCTTGCTTGCGCTGATGTTGGCATCTCCCTCTTTTGCGGCGACAAAGGAAATGAAGGTCTTCAAGGATTGGGGGGTGTATCGTGGTGATACTGATGCAGGACGTATTTGCTATATGTCATCTGTGCCCAAGAAATTAAAAGGCGATTATGATCGCAATAATCGGGGTGAGACACGGGTCTTTGTCACACACGGTCCTGGGAAAGCTGATCGCAATGTTGTGTCAGTGTTAGCAGGATATAAATATAAAAAGCAAAGTGACGTCACCTTTGCGATTGATGGCAAGGATAATACGTTGTTCACCATGAATAATCGTGCGTGGGCCCTGCCTGATCAAGATGCGCAGCTTGTGACCAAAATGAAGCGCGGCAATAAGTTAATTGTAACGGGTGTTTCAAGCCGCGGTAATAAGACGATTGATGAATATTCATTGTCAGGCTTCACCAAAGCAAAGCAATTTATGGATTCTTTATGCAAATAAACCAGGCTCTTGATGAGGGGGCGGCCTCAGCTAGCCCACAGGTTGCTCGCCAGAGCTTGCTTGGTATGTCATTTGACGAGGTGGAAGCTGCTGTGACAGCGCTTGGCCTGCCGCGGTTTCGGGCGCGGCAATTATGGCGCCGTATCTGGCGGCATGGGCAAACTGATTTTGGTGATATGACAGAGCTTGGCAAAGAGGCACGCAGCGCCCTTGCCGAAGCCTTCCACGCCGATCGCCCTATGATCACAAGCCGCCAAAATTCAACAGACGGCACAATTAAATGGCTCATTCGTTGTCATGACGGGCAAGAAGCTGAAATGGTTTACATCCCCGAAGAGGATAGAGGCACGTTATGTATTTCTAGCCAAATTGGATGTACGCTGACCTGTTCGTTTTGTCATACAGGCACGCAAAGGCTCGTGCGCAACCTCACGGCCGCAGAGATTTGTGGTCAGGTTTTGCTTGCGATGGATGAATTAGGTGATTGGCCCGCTGGCAAGGCAGAGCGACGCCTGACTAATATTGTGTTGATGGGAATGGGCGAGCCTCTGTTTAATTATGAAGAGGTGAAAAAGGCGCTGTTATTGATTATGTGGGGCGAGGGACTTGGCCTCTCAAAACGCCGTGTGACTCTCTCAACCTCGGGGATTGTCCAAGAGATTGAAAGATGCGGGGCTGAGTTGGGCGTGAATCTTGCCATTTCGCTGCATGCTGTGCGTGATGATTTGCGTGATGTGCTCGTGCCGATCAATCGGAAATATAACATTAAAGAGCTGGTTGATTGCGTGCGCCGTTATCCGGTTCTGTCAAATGCGCGCCGTGTCACATGGGAATATGTGATGATTAAAGGGGTGAATGATAGCCCAGAGGATGCTAAGGCGCTGGTGAAGTTAATCAGAGGCATTCCATCGAAAATTAACCTCATTCCCTTTAATCCCTGGCCTGGCACAGATTATGAATGTTCTTCTGATGCAGCGATTGATGCCTTTGCCAAAATTGTAATGAAGGCCGGCTATGCGAGCCCTGTTCGTACCCCACGCGGCCGTGATATTTTGGCTGCTTGTGGGCAATTAAAGAGTGAATCTGTCCGGTTGCGTAAATCGCAGATGACAGCGCTGGCGCAACAGGAAACATCCACCTTGTAAAAAGGTATGAAACTATGCGACACTTGCATAGCGCAATGCCTTGAAAATGCCGCAATCTGCCTTTACATGTAGAATAAGCGCATCAGGCATCTCGCGCCTGAACCGCAACCGAAGCTAATCAGAGGATTTGAAAAAGATGCAAGATAATCGTTTCATCACACCAGCTGCTGCTGAGGCTGCGTCCATTGATGCGGGCCTGCGCAGCTATATGCTTGGTGTTTACAACCATATGACTATCGCGCTGGCCTTCACAGGCTTAACCGCATTCGCTACCAAATGGGCGGCCCTTTCCGTTCCGGGTTTTGGACAGCTATTATTTGGTACACCTCTTATCTATGTATTGGCGTTTGCGCCAATCGGCATGGTATTTTACCTATCTGCCCGTATTAATCACATGTCGCCACTCAAAGCGCGCAATGTCTTTTACATTTATGCTGCGATGATGGGCTTAGGGTTGGCCTCGATTTTGCTAGCCTATACTGGGGCATCAGTGGCGCGCGCTTTCTTCATCACAGCAGGTGCCTTTGCTGGTTTGTCAATTTACGGCTACTCAACAAAGCGTAACCTATCAGCGATGGGCTCATTCCTCGTTGTTGGTGTCGTTGGTTTGTTCTTGGCGATGATTGCTAATATCTTTATTGGCTCAGCTCAGTTTGAATTTGCCATCTCCATTTTGGGTGTGTTGCTCTTTGCAGGCCTAACCGCTTATGACACACAAAAAATCAAATCAATGTATGCCGCGGGTGATGATGCTGCAACAGCCACACGCAAATCTATTTTCGGCGCCTTAACGCTCTATTTAGATTTCATCAATATGTTCTTGTTCCTCGTGCGTTTGCTTGGTAATAGAGAGTAGTATTTCGACTAAATTGACGGAGGGCCGTCTGTGACTGGCACCCATCATGAAACAGCATAGCGCTGTATCACAAACGTCTCATAGAAACCCGGTAGGACAATCTACCGGGTTTTTTTATTCACTTTATCTGACTAATTAGAGAAGCGATATCGATGATCCTTCATGACTATCTCCTCGCCAATACGGCATCTCCGGCCCTCGCCAGCACGATTTCTGCTTTGGCAGATGCTGCGATTCATATTGCTGATTTGGCTGCCCAAAATGGCTTGCCTGCCCATATGTCAGGGCAAATGTCACTTGGTGCGGTGGCCGGGTCTGTGAATGAAGATGGCGATGACCAAAAACAGCTGGATATACTAGCAGACCGCCTCATCCAAGCCGCTCTGCAAGATGCTGGCGCAGCTTATTATTTCTCTGAAGAAGAGGCAGAACCCTTATGTTTTGACGAAGCCGGTGAATTAGCTGTGGCATCAGACCCCTTAGATGGTTCATCCAATATTGATACAAATGCGTCGATTGGAACGATTTTTTCTATTTTTCCGGCTGATAAAATCAAGGATAACTTACCGCCAATTGGCCGAGAGCAATCTGCGGCAGGCTTCTTCATCTATGGGCCGCAAACGGTATTACTTCTCAGCTTTGGCAAAGATGTAGCGGCTTTTGCGCTATCTCCTGATAAAGCCTTTGTAAAAATGACATGGGATGTGGCTATTCCGTCTCAAGCATCAGAATTTGCGATTAATGCGTCAAATGCAGCCTATTGGCATCCGAAAATTGCCGAATTTATCGATGATGCGATTTATGGCGCTGGCAAAGAGACATCGAATATGCGGTGGATTGGCTCGCTGGTAGCAGATGCCTATCGTATTTTCCGGCGTGGGGGGATTTTCTTATATCCCGCAGATACCCGACCTGCTTATTCACAAGGACGTTTGCGCCTTGTGTATGAAGCCAATCCAATAGCCTTTCTTGTCGAAGCTGCAGGTGGCGCCGCCAGTAACGGTGACACCCCAATTTTAGATATGGCAGTCACGTCCCTGCATCAGCGCACCCCATTATTATTCGGGTCAGCAGAGCAGCTTGCGCCTGTGCTGCCTTCCTCTCATTCCCCATCCTAACCGGCCTTGTAGGAGATTTTCCCATGATGATCACATTACGTCAGCTTTTGGACTATGCCGCAGAACATGATTTCGGTGTGCCAGCCTTTAACATCAATAATATGGAACAGGGTCTGGCCATTATGCGTGCAGCGGATCGCACCCATTCGCCTGTGATTTTGCAGGCGTCGCGTGGCGCGAGAGCTTATGCCGGTGACCTCATCTTGCAACATCTGATCAAAGGCCTTGCCGAGATGTATCCGCATATTCCGCTATGTATGCATCAAGATCATGGTAATTCGCTGGCTACATGCGAGACGGCCCTTGATTATGGCTTTACCTCAGTGATGATGGATGGCTCTTTGGAAGAAGATGGCGCAACGCCCGCCTCTTACGACTATAATGCTGGCATCACGGCGAAAGTCGCTGCGATGGCGCATGCAAGAGGGGCCTCTATTGAAGGTGAATTAGGGGTTCTTGGTTCCCTTGAAACAGGGCAAGGGGATAAGGAAGATGGCCATGGGGCAGATGGCATTTTGTCCGAAGAGCAATTGCTCACAGACCCAGATGAGGCTGTGCGTTTTGTGAAAGAGACGTCTGTTGATGCGCTTGCCATTGCGATGGGAACAAGCCATGGCGCTTATAAATTTACCCGTCAGCCGGACGGCGATATTCTTGCCATGCATGTGATTGAAGCCATTCATGCCAAATTGCCAAACACGCATCTGGTGATGCATGGCTCATCCTCTGTACCTCAGGAATTGCAAGAGATTTTCAACGAATTTGGTGGTGAGATGAAGCAAACCTATGGTGTGCCACTTGCCGAGATTGAGCGCGGGATCCGGTCTGGTGTGCGCAAGGTGAATATTGATACAGATTGCCGCCTTGCCATGGCAGGCGCTATTCGCAAAGTCGCACAGACATCGAAGTCAGAATTTGATTTACGGAAATTTATGAAGCCAGCTTCTGAGGCAATGGAAGCGGTATGTATTGACCGGTTTGAACGTTTCGGCACGGCCGGTCATGCTGATAAAATTTCGCCTCTGCCTATGACAGAGATGGCCGCACGCTATCAATCAGGTGCTCTGGCCCCATCGATTCAAAACTAATCAGCCTATGATAAAAGAGGTCAGCTATTGGCGGCCTCTTTTTCGCTGTCTAACAGCGCACGTAATCCCTCACGATAGGTGGGGTATTGCAAGGTAACACCCAGCTCTGGGCCAATAATAGACGAGCGTAATTGTCTGGTAGAGACATAAAAAGACCGCGCCATTGGTGTGAGGTCAGCTTCTTCGAAGGCGACAGGTGTAGGCGGTTCTACATTCAATAGCGCGGCGGCATAGCGGACCACATCTCCTTGAGCGGCTGGCTCATGATCACAGAGATTGGTAATGCGGCCGGGACGAGGTGTAGCAATGACTGCGCGGATGATAGCGGTGATATCACTTTGATGAATCCGATTTGACATCTGCCCGTCTTTTTCGATGATGCGGGCGGTGCCGTCTAAGAGCGCGCGAAGTGCATTGCGGCCCGGTCCATAGATGCCTGCCACGCGCAAAATCTCGGCCTGACACGCCGCTTGCCAACCTTGCTCAGCTTGCAGACGAGCTTGCCCGCGTTTCGTGGCTGGGGCCGCTGGCACGCTCTCATCAACAAAGCCCTCTTTTTGATCAGGATAAACAGAAGTCGCAGAGATATAGCCTGTCCAGCCTGTAAAGCGGCTCACCTCTGTCTTATGCTGTGCCAAGACAGGGTCAAATCCGCCGATGGCAGAGATGGTGGTTAAGAGATGTGTAGCTTCGGAAAGGTGGTCTTGGAGTGCTGGGACAGGCCTATCATGATCGAAGGGCAAGATGGTCCACTCATCTGGTACAAGCGGAGCAAGGCGTGACGGGTCCCTTGTTGTGCCTGTGATACGCCAGCCATCTTTTGCGAGGCTATGCGCCAGATGTTGTCCAACATAGCCCAGGCCAAATATAAAGATGTGTTTGTTAGCCATTATGTAACTCTTACTCAGGCGCGACGTTTCCATGGCAAAAAGATAGGGCCAGCATCTGTTTCGGCAAATAGGGGCTCTATCCCAAAGATATCAGCAAAAGAGTGATGAGCCATTATCTCTTGGGGCGGGCCATCTGCGAGAATGGTCTGATTCCCTAGCAAGATAAAGCGTGTGCAGTAGCGGGCCGCCAATCCAATATCATGAATGGACGTCACTATCAGGCGATGATTCTGCACTCTTTGGGCTAGCAGCTCACAGACGCTTAATTGATGTGACATATCCAAAGCTGCAAGTGGCTCATCCGCCATAAATATGCTGGTATCTTGCGCCAAGCATCGCGCTATCAAAGCGCGCGCCGTCTCACCGCCAGATAGTTCGGTTGCGGGCCGTTCGGCAAGATCGGTTAATTCCATGTCAGCGATGGCATTCGCAACGGCATCATCATCTTCCTTGGTGCTGGTTTTATAAGGTTGCCGTCCAAGAGCGACAAGCGATGAGACACTCATCGGCCAAGCAACATCTCGTGCCTGTGGCAGCCAGCTGACCAATTTAGCTTTTGCATCGGCAGATAAAGATGACAAGTTACAATGTCCAGTATGGGGCAATAAACCAAGCATGGCGCGCATGAGTGTTGTTTTGCCCGTGCCATTAGGTCCAATCAATCCAATGAATTCACCTGGCTGCGCTGTGAAGGAAATATCCTGTAATACAGGGCGTCCATTGCGTGATACGGAGAGGTTTTCAACAATCAAATTTGTCATGATTCTTTCCGCCCAGTTGTGAAAATCAGATGCAAAAATAGAGGGGCCCCAATCAATGCCATAATGACCCCTAATTTGAGGTCTTGAGACGGTACAATGACACGCACAATAATATCTGTCAGCAAGATAAGGGCAGCCCCACCAAATCCAGACGCAAGTAGGAGACGGCTAGGATGTGAGCCAACAAATGGGCGAAGGATATGTGGGATAACAAGGCCGACGAAACCAATCGCGCCAGCGACGGCAGTTGCAGCCCCAACAGCAAAAGAGGTCCCAAAGATAATTTGTAATTTTAAGCGCCGCAGATTCGTGCCCAATGAGGCGGCAGCATCTTCTCCTAAGGTGAGGGCATCAATAGCTTTGCCTGTGAATAACAGTGCTGTCCACCCAATCACCATAAGTGGTAAGGCGAGCCAAATATGGTTAAAGGATGTGTTGGCAAGCGAGCCCATCATCCAGAACATGATCTCCGAGGCTGCCCACGGGTTAGGTGATAGATTAAGAACCAGAGAGGTCAGAGAACCTGCTAGCGCAGAGACTGCAACGCCTGACAAAATAAGTGCTAAGATAGAGCGGCTTTTCCCAGAGATAACCAATAGGATCAAAGCGCATAACAAAGCGCCTGTGATTGCAGAAAGAGGCAGAATATAAAAGGCAGTGGCGGCGAAGCCTGTCTGCAATGCCAAAACAGCGCCAAGAGACGCCGAGCCAGATACCCCTAATAGGCCCGGTTCAGCAAGAGGGTTTCGTAAATAGCCCTGCATAGCAGCGCCTGACAATCCAAGGCTAAAGCCAACAAAAATTGCTAGTAACATACGGGGGAGACGAATTTCCCTCATGACAATTGTCAAAGGTCCACCATCATCTTGTATGAGCGCTGAGAGGCTTGCGTCTAATGTCACATCTGCTGGGCCGATCATTACAGAAATCGCCCCTAATAGCAGAACAAGGCCACCTAATATAATGAGAAGGGTTGTCTGTTTCATTAGCGGCTTTCCGTCTTGCTATGGGGGCGCGCAATGGCTTCGCGTACTGTGGCAAGCTCTGCAACAGCGTCTAAAACCAGAGGTGTGTCACAAACCCAATTCTTATTTGTTGTGACCTCAGCAGGCATGTCTGTTTGAAAATAATCCAAAGCGGGATGACGTGTCATCTCCTCTGCTTTGGCATGCCCAAAGCCAGGTGGGTTGGTCACGATGAGATCAGGAGAGGTCATCAGCAGAGATTCTACGGCTAGTTTTGCGCCATAGTCATAGCCAAGTTCTGCGCCAATATTTTGAAAGCCTGCAGCGATGAGAATGTGGTGGGCGATGGATGATTTCCCCGACGTATAGCCATTCGCGGCATAAAGCGCAGCGCGTGGTTGAAACGCATGATCGGCCTGAAAGCTAGCTAGTCTTGCCTCAAAATCAGCAATGACCTGTTTTGCTTTTTCAGATTGATGTAAGAGCTCACCCATCGCTTTGATATTGGCCGTGATATCTGAGAATTGATAAGCAGGCTCAAAACGTTCCACCCGCATACCGAGCTGTTCTAACATGGATGATGCAGTCCAATTGGAATAGGTGCCTGTCACCGTCACATCTGGCTTTAGGATATAAACCTCTTCTGCAAGGCCACGATTTGTTGGGTAGGCCACGGCTTTCTCGGCATAAACAGAGGTTCTGGCATCATGAGATAAATAGGATAGCGATACAATCTGCTCTGGGTCAGCAAGGAGCAGAACAAGCTGATCTGTACAAAGATTCATTGATACCACTGTGGGTTTTTTATTGGCAAACGCCTGATGTGGTAGCGCAAAGGTCGCAAAAAGAAAGACCAGAGCCATCGATAGGATCGCTCTGGTTGAAAGATGGAATTGTGGTGGGGCGACAATCATCCTTTGTCCCTTCCCAAAATGACGCACCTATTATGGTGTGTATGTCAGCGTCAAATAAATGCTGCGACCAGCTGTGTTATAAGCAGCTGTATTTTCATAATCGACATCTGTCAAATTCTCTACGCTTAGGTCAAGTTTGATGTCCTCACGTAGAGCGCGGCTGATACCCATGTCAATTTTTGTATAGCCAGAAATTTTAGCATCACTCACACCTAGCTTTTCGCCTGTTGAGGTGATGGTGCTGCGAATATCATAATCGCCATAGCTGGTTGACAACTTCACAGTGCCATAGCGTTTCGCACGCTTCAATGCTTGCTTGCCTGTCTGGCGATTTTTTGGATTCTGAAGCACCATGCTCGCTTGAACATTCACATCGCTAATATCTGTTTCAACGAAAAGTTCTGTGCCTTTATTTTGCAGCTGCGGCACGTTAAAATAACAGCGTGTGGCTGGCCAGCTACAAGTAGAGGCTGAGCTGTCATATACAATGGCATTGTCAGTTTCTGTCATGAAGTAAGTCACGCGTGAATAGATATCAGACCCAAAGTAAGATAACCCAGCTTCTTGTGAAATATGCTCTTCAGACTTCAATTTATCATAACCACCATATCCGAAAAGTTCTTCATTGGATGGTGCGCGGAAGCCTGTTGATTGGCTGGCTGTCAATTTCAGGTCATCACGGACATAATAGCCAGCACCAACAAGGTAGCTTTGCGCTTCGTTTTTGATGGTTGCACTATCAATGGCTTTGATTTCATCCTCGCGGAAGTTTAGTTGGATATCTGCTTTGTTGAAATTGCCATTATAGCCGGCAAAGGCACCGGCCTGTTTGCGCTTATGGTTATCACCATCATTCGTATAGCTTGATGATGTGGTTTCAATACCACCAGATAGCTGATGATAGGCGCCATCTGTTGTGAAATTATATGTGGTCAGGTAACGCACATTTGTCTGGTCAGCATCGATAACAGCATTGAAAGAGGCAGGTGCGCCGTTTTTGAAATCGCGATATCCTAAATCAGATTCTGTGATGGTGAGGCGGTTAGACCAATCCCCTTTTGTGTAGGTAACGAAACCAGATAGATCATCACTTTTTGTCTTCAGCAAATGTGTGTCAGTTGCCAAGTCAAAAGATGTGCCTGAGTCATATTCAGCATCGACCTCTGACTTCCGGAAGCTAGCACCGATTTCAACATTGTCCGAAATATAGCGGCTAGCAGCCACATGAAGTGATTTGCGCTTAGTGCTATCTTTATCTGGATTAGCAGTTGGCTTCTTGCTGGTATTAATGGCTGAGAAACCATCTGTTGAGTAATCAGAAACGTTCAGAATATAGCTCGTGCCATTGCTTACACCGCCATAGGAGGCCACAGCCTCTTTCGTATTACGGCTTCCATAAGAGACAGAGGCCGTGGCCTTTGGCGCCCCTTTGCCTTTCTTAGTGATGATATTAATCACACCACCGATGGCAGCTTCCCCATAGAGGGCACCAGCATTACCGCGAATGATTTCAATTTGTTCAACCTCTGATAGGGGAATATCTACGGCCTTAACGGTGGCTAGGGCATTTGTCTGAGACCGCACACCATCAACCATAATCACAAGGTTAATAGAGGCCTGCCCGCGCAAGAAGAAGGAGGTCACTGTACCGGGGCCACCATTGCGAGAGACTTCAACGCCAGGTGTGTTGGCGACAATATCTGCCACACTATAGGCTTTAGAGGCCGCAATCTCCTCCTGCGTGATGACTGTCGTAGATGTTAAAACATCTGTCAATTTCTGCTCTGTAAAATTCGCAGTTGTGACTGTTTTATCAATTGTCAAATAAGGCACAGCAGTATCATCTGCCTTGGTGTTTGTTGTCATAGCTAAAGTTAAGCCTGCCACCATAATAGGTGCAGCCAGTTTGGTCTTTTGTGTCATAATACCCAACTCACTCATGTCATATGGCGTAGAAGACGCATGTCTGCTGTCTACTACCCACGATTTCTTTTTTGTCGTTGGATAAAATGCCAGCGACGGTGAATGTCACCATCGCGGAGTGTCCGCCGTCCTGATCGCGCCCCGCAATCCGACTGGGTGATCACTCTGGCAGGTCTCCTGGCTTGCGGGTCATTGCGCTGCTGGGCCTTCCCACCTTTCTGGTCCCAAGAAAGACAGTGGCTTGTGCCAGCATTGCTCGCCGCTTACAGTTGCGGGGGCAGCCATGGCATTGTCATAAGATATGACGCACCATGTTCCCTTTTCATCTAACAACAAGTTGCTAGAACCAAAGTTGGATAAAAAATATGGATGAGATTTCTTGGCGTCAAGGCGAAAATGCTCAGAGATATAATTTAGATTTTTGAATCCCTGACATTCAAGCGCACAATCACATTGCCAAAAAAGTTAGACACTTCGATGCGCACAGGCATCCAGCGCCCTTTTGTAACCTCTGCTACAGAGATTTGAACCCGTTCATAATCAGGCTCTTCTTCAGGGTCATAATCACCATCACGGCGGTGTCCCCCCAATAATTCATTGGCTGCCCCACAAATCACAACATCCCCCGCATAAGACCAGGGGCGGTCTGCTTCAATGGTGGCAGTTCCTAAATCGACCAAGGTAAAATCTGATCGCCGGCGGCCGTCAAATAAACGATAGGTGCCATTACACGAGCCTGTTACTTTTAGCCTCTCTAACGCTTGAAGCATCGCGCTAAAGGGGTCAATCACATCTGTTAAGCTCGCCTCATCAAGCGGATAAACCTCTTCTAAATCAGGGGCAGGTGTCACCTCATAAGAGGGGGTATCCTCGGCGGCTTGCCAGCTGACCATCACATCATAAGCCTCATCATCATAGGATGATTGCGACGCAAAAGCGGTCGGCAGATAAACCCCATCTTTGATCTGTCCCTGCAGCTGATTTTGCCCATCAAACTCATAAAATAGAGAAAGAGCCCCCTCTGATTTTGCGGTGCCAGACAGCTCATATTTGTTATCTGTGAATGTCCAGTTGGCGATAGTGCGCCCTAGAAAACTGTTGCCCCATTGCACACGATATTCAAGCTCATAGCTATCAGCCATAACAGGTGTTCCCCATGATAGGCTTAGCACTATGGCAGATATGAGATAAGGCAAACGCATGACAACTCTCTATGTTTCCGGTGTTGTTTGTCTTACGAGGGAATGCCGACCTAAGATTACTTTGGCGATAAGGCTGAGGCAGGCGAGATTTCCAGTGCATATTGCGGGTCAAGTCGCTTGTGATACCAATTTAGGCGCCAATCTAAATGAGGGCCAGTAGACCGTCCAGATGATCCAACAGTGCCAATCCGCTCGCCAGCTGTGACGCTGTCACCCACTGCCACAGCCATGGTATCCAGATGAAGCATGGTAGATGATATACCAAGACCATGATCGATAATAAGCGTGCCACCAGTATAATAGAGATCATCAGCCAGCGTGATAAGCCCATCTGCTGGCGCAATGACAGGGGTGCCGCGCGGTGCAGCAATATCAATGCCATAATGGGGCGCGCGTGGTTTGCCATTCAAAATACGTTGTGACCCATAGACGCCTGTGATTGGACCAGTGGCTGGCCATAAAAACCCCTGATGTGCAAACGCATCCTGATAGGATGTCATGCTGCGCGCTTTTTTAACCGCATCCGCATCGCGGGCAATCCGCGCCAGCACCTCGTCAGGGGGAGAGACATATTTGCCAGGCAGGCCAGAAATGGATTGTGTCTGATAGGTGCGGATTGTGGGAGTGAAGAGATGGGTGGTGCGGCTGCCATCTTCTTGCTGAAGCGATAATGTTACTGTTGCCTCATCATCACGGTGAAAGCCAAAAGAAATGATATTTTGGGGGCTTTGGGGTAGGGGCGTTCCCTCCAAAGAGGCAGTCATATGAGGGGCTAATTTCAAGATGATAAGCCCGCCTTGAACAGCGCTACCCTTTTGCCAGAGGATAGGGCCGCTATCTGCCAATGCAGCAGGTGTGCATAGCATCAACAAGGCGAATAAAGAGGGCAAAAGAGGTCTTTTTTTCATAGTAAAGTTCATTTGGTGGAAACGTCCTTGACATCTAGGAGAATGACCTGATGATGGGGCTAACAGGCATGGCTTGTTTTCCAGAATTTCGATTAGTAAGTACGACTATCCATAGGTTTGTCAATGTCAGACACACATCACAAAATTGTTATTATTGGCGCAGGTGCCGCAGGTTACACCGCAGCTATCTATGCCGCCAGAGCCAATATGTCACCGGTGATTTATACAGGTCTGCAACCAGGTGGACAGCTGACCATCACAACAGATGTAGAGAATTATCCAGGCTTTGCCGAAGCCGTGCAAGGCCCCTGGCTGATGCAGCAAATGGAAGCGCAAGCCATCAATGTCGGCACCCACATCGAATATGATATCATCACATAAGTTGATTTTACCAAGCGCCCCTTCACGCTTCACACCGATGGCGGCAAGACGGTCACGGCTGATGCTGTTATTATCGCCACAGGCGCGCAGGCCAAATGGTTAGGCCTAGAATCAGAGCAAGCTTTTAATGGGCGCGGTGTTTCAGCCTGTGCCACATGTGATGGATTCTTCTTCCGTGATAAGGATGTGGTTGTTGTTGGCGGCGGGAATACGGCCGTTGAAGAAGCACTCTATTTGGCAAATATTTGCTCGTCGGTCACTTTGGTGCATCGCCGTGATAGCTTGCGCGCTGAGCAGATTATGCAAGACAGATTACTCAAACATCCTAAAATAACTGTGGCTTGGAATCGCACCGTAGATGAAGTGCTTGGTGATGATAGCGGTGTGACATCTGTCCGTTTGGCCTCAACCACAGGCGAGGCAGATGAGGTGATTAAGGCAGATGGTCTGTTTGTCGCGATCGGTCACGACCCTGCTACAGCCCCATTCAAAGGGGCGATTACCCTTGATGATGAGGGGTATATTTCAGTGACAACTGGCACCACCCTGACCTCTGTTGAAGGTGTGTTTGCCGCTGGTGACTGCGTCGATAAAATCTATCGTCAAGCTGTAACAGCGGCTGGTATGGGATGTATGGCAGCCCTTGATGCCGAACGCTATCTGGGGCATCTCGAAGACTAAATTCCGTCAAAAAATGATGGTTATGAAAGGCATGAAATCTCTTTCTCATGCCTTTTTTATCGGGTTTGTTTCGCCATCTCATCCTTACGCATCACTAGAATGTGAACGCGGATGATGCAAATGTGCTAGCTTTATATTAGAGATCACTGTTATTTTCAGGCCACATACCTTGAAGTGTGGTCAGTTTGGATAGGGGAGCATGTGATGAGAACAGGCGCCGGAAAAATGATAAAGCAGCTTTTGGCAGTGATGCTTGTTGGCATGATGTCACTCTCATCCCCTGTGATAGCGCAGACGACCATTCCCGATCCAAGCAGACCGATTAGCGGTGTGATTGCAGCGACAAAGGCGCCTGTCACTATCTCTTATACGAATGAAGAGGGCGAACAGGTGGGCCGTGTCGTGGGGGTTGGGGCGCCGATTTATCTGAATGATGAGATTTCAACAGATGGCCAATCATCGCTTCAGGTGTTGTTGCGTGACCAGACGGTGTTTTCAATTGGCCCAAATTCCACCTTGGTGTTTGATGAATTTGTATTTGACCCCACAAAGATAGATGATGTGGCGCTCACGGCCTCTGTGACGAAGGGCACGTTTAAATTCATTTCAGGGAAAGTGTCTAAGTTAAAGCCTGGCGCAATGACACTGAAACTGCCAAACGCGACAGCGTCTATCCGCGGGACATCTGTTGTGGGGCGTGTCAGTGAGACAGGCGCATCTGATTTGGTGTTGCTATCTGGCGCGGTGCAGCTGCAGACAACAACAGCAGCGCCGATTGATTTGGTCCAGCCAGGCTGGGGCGTGTCAGTCGCAGATACAGGTGACGACTCAGAGCCAGAGCCGTTTTCAGCAGCCGAGATTGATGAATTTATTCAAGAAGTAGAGGTTGAAGAGGAAGAGACGACGCTAGCCGAGGCTGAGGCTACCACTGCCGAAGAAGAGGGTGAGGGTGAAGCGCCGGCCGAGACAGCTACGACTGATGAGGCGGATGCCCCAACCGAAGCGGCTGAAGAGGTCAACCCGATTGAGGTTGCAATCAGAGAGGCGGGCTCGTCTGGTGACGATATCACAGAAGAGGAAATCACGGCGATCATTGCAGAGGCAGGCGGCGATCAAGAAGCCGTGGCAGAAGCCTTGGTGAAGGTGATTATTGATGAGCAAATTGCCTCTGGTGAATTAACCACTGATGATTTGGAGAGTTTTGAAGCAGGAGACCTTGCCGCATTGGCAGGTGAAGAATTCTCACTCGAATTTGAAGAGATTGAAGGGCTAGATGAGGGTGGTCTATTTGTTGATGCTATCTCAACACAGCTGACACAGGTGCTTGATGAAAGAAGCGCCCTAGCGGAAACGCCGACCTTAGCCTTTGATGACGGCTTGTCAAATTTTGCGTTTGAAGAGGTGAAACTCACAGAGACATTTAAGATCGAGGATATTTCAAATCTCATCGTCTCACGTGCCGCACCTGAAGTTGATACAGAAGATGTAAAGCTGAGCTTCTTTGATATTTTGTATAATGCAGAAGAAATTAATGCAGAATTTAAAGATGAGCCACTTTTTACCTCCTTCCAGGATACAGAGACAAAAGATGATGAAGGTGCGGCAAACACGGTATCATTCAGCTTTGAGCGGCGCGCTCTTGCAACAGGTGGTGCAACAGAGCTAGATGAGCCGAAAGTTGATGAGGTAAAGACTGAATCCCCCTCAACAGATACCCCCGCTGTTGAAGTGAAAGAAGTGGTCGAGGCGCCGACACTTGTCGTGCCAACATTGCAATTAGAGGTTAAAGAAGAGCCTGTGGCTGAAACTGTCCTGACGGAGCTTGTGACTGTGCGCACACCAGAGACAACTATCACCCCTGTTGAGGTAGAGATTGAGGAGCAAGCCAAAGAAGAAGATAGCTCTCGTCTGTTGGCGCTTATCAAAGAAGTTGAACAGCGCACAGCCGAAGATGCCATCGACCCGCTAGACTACTATCAGGCTGGGAAAGCCGAAGCTATTTGGGCCACGGTGCAAACAGGCCCTGTGTTAGGAAACACAGACACAATGGATGGTTTAATCTCTGAAAGTTACAGCGGTAGTGCAAAATTCTCTGACAGTTTTACCATTTCAAATAGTGATACCGCCTTTAAAGCGCGGGCTGGCTATAGTGCGGTTGTGAATTATGATAGTTTTGAAGTGACAGGGTCGGTTTATTTATCATCTGTGACTTTGGGTTCTACCAATTATGTGACAAGCTCTAATTCAGGCACGGCCCTTGCCTTTATCAATACAGATTTATCAGCAGGAGCCTTAAAGAAGCCTATCACTGACAATGAAGGTCACCCCACCAATACAGGGAATGATGAAAATGGTAATGGGTACCTTGATGTTGGTGAGAGCCTTGAAGATGTACGGATTGGGTCTGTTTCAATCTATGATAGGGCTGACACAGCCAATGCGGATAGCTATCTAGCAGGCCATCTCTCAATGTCTGTGGGGTCTGTGATTGCCGGCACATCAGTGATGGATGGGACTTTGGGTGAGTTTACCATGTCAGTTGAAGAATATGCCCAAGATTCGTCATGTGCGCCAAGCTGTACAGAGCTGACCAAGCAACGGATTGTTGGCACAGGAACATCAGTGGTGCGGGCGCAATAACGCCTGCATCATCTGACGATAGCAGACTGGTAAGGTTTTGTGTTAGTGACGTGTTGACTTGGTGCGTAAACCAATCGGGGCGGAACCACCATAGCGGCCATGGCGCTCATTTAAGGCTTCATCAACAAGGCCACGAACCAGAGATGGCAGTTCGTCTTCTAAGACGTCGCGGACTGTCTCACCGATAAAAGCAGCGAGCTTCGGGCCTGCCACAAGTGATGCCTCCTCGTCATTGGTGTCTTGCTCATTTGCCGCAGCAACGTCCTCTGGAAGGCGGATAGCCTCATCATCCTGAGTGGCATCACTCATATTTTCTGGCGCACGCTCTGGAAAGTCATGATCTTCAGTCGCAGATATTGTCGCAGAAGCAGCCTCAACCGCTTGTCTAACATCATCAAGCTGCTTTGATATCTCGTCATCAATAGGCTGTGCCTCAGGTGACGGCACGGCTGTTTCTATTGATGCGATAGCCTCTTCCTCCCCCTTAATAGATGAGTCATCAAGATTAGGCTCAGCGATATCTTCAGCCAGGGCCGCAATCATCACGTCATTATCACTGTCACCTGCTGGGACTGCCTCATGAGGAGCGGCTGGCATATCACTAATGTCAGGTAAGGCGGCCGTTAAATCATTCGTCATCGCATCTAAGGTGTCAGATATCGCCAAATCGGTTTCACCGTCGCTCTCATCGGTAAGGGCGGCGATAAGGGCCTCATCTTCTGATGTGACCTCATCTTCCAAGGGCGCTATCTCTTGTTCTGATGCCGGCGCTGGCGCATCAAAGGCGGCAGGGATAGCAAATTCATCAGACAAATCAGGCGCGCTCTCAGTCGGTGCCTCTTCGACGTTCACGCTCTCCTCACCATCACTTGTTTCGGTGTGTGACTTATCGGCTAAAATCCGCTCAGCTTCGGCTTCTTCATATAAATCTGAGATGCGAACCATAACGGGCAAATCATCTGACAGTGATAGGGCGTCAGATAGGGCGCTTTCAGCGGGCTCTGTGACAGCTTGTGTTGTCGGTGCGCGCTTCGTCACAGGCCGGGATGAAATGGTCACAGGCCGCATTAATTCAGCCTCTTGATAAAGGGCTTCAAGCACTTGAAACTCAGCGATATGTGGTTTTGCCGCCCCGTTGGCCATCAGATGTGTTCCCTGCTACCCAAGTGACACATGGTGAACCTTGGGTTTTGAAGATTATTTTTTACTAATTGAACACAATATTTAGATAAATCCAAGAAATTTTCACCAGATATTGTGTGA
Organism: uncultured Alphaproteobacteria bacterium; assembly: GCA_937924895.1. Taxonomy (GTDB): domain Bacteria; phylum Pseudomonadota; class Alphaproteobacteria; order Puniceispirillales; family Puniceispirillaceae; genus UBA685. The sequence continues at coordinate 3,396 of CALEYP010000069.1, read as the reverse complement.
ATTCCCCCTTTTATCTAAAAGCCGGCTGTTCATCCTGACCCCATAGGCAAGGGCTAGAAAAGCTGTTATAACCGTCACAGGTCACGCCATAATTTCCACGCATGAGGACGTCCTATGAAAATTCTGGTTACAGGTGCTGCAGGCTTTATTGGTATGCATCTATCATTGCGGCTTCTCGCAGCGGGTCATGTGGTCATTGGGCTTGATAATCTGAATGATTATTATGATGTGGCGTTGAAGAAAGCGCGTCTTGCCCGTCTTGAAAGTGACAATCAATTTGCATTTCATCAGATTGATTTGAGTGATCGCGGGGCCATGGAAGCCTTGTTCCAGGCAGAGGCGTTTGAGTGTGTCATTAATCTTGCGGCACAGGCAGGTGTGCGCTACTCAATCGAAAATCCTCACAGCTATGTCGATAGTAATGTCACAGGGTTCCTTCATATTTTAGAAGGGTGCCGTCATCATGATGTGGGTCATCTGATTTATGCCTCCTCGTCATCCGTTTATGGGCTGGATGAGGCAATGCCCTTCACAGAGGCCCAATCAACCGATCATACCATGGCGCTCTACGGTGCGACTAAAAAAGCCAATGAGATGATGGCTCATTCCTATTCAAATTTATATGGGCTCCCAACTACAGGGCTGCGTTTTTTCACAGTCTATGGCCCGTGGGGTCGTCCTGATATGGCGCTGTTCCTTTTTACAAAAGCGATCTTGGCTGGTGAGCCGATACAGATATTTAATCATGGTCAGATGATACGAGATTTCACCTTTGTGGATGATATTGTTGAGGGCATTGTGCGCTTGGTTGATAAGCCAGCCGCACCGGCACCAGATTTTAATGCGACCCAGCCAGATTCTGGCCTATCATCAAAGCCGTATCGTATTTTTAATATTGGTAATAGCCAGCCCACACCGTTGATGGATTATGTCACTGCTGTTGAAGACGCGCTTGGTATAGAGGCCATTAAAGAGTTTCAGCCTATGCAGGCAGGTGACGTCAAAGCAACGAATGCCGATACATCTCGGCTTGATGAGTGGGTTGGCTTTAAGCCAAACACACCCGTGAAAGAGGGGGTGGCTCGCTTCATCGCCTGGTACAGAGAGTATTACAATGTTTAAATCAAAGCTGGCTTCTGGGGATATTGGCAAAAAATGGCATGAGCGCTTTGATAAAATAGCGCAATGGCATAGCGCTTTGACAGGTTATCGCGTGTTAGAGAGAGTTCCTGTGTCCCGCGCGCTCATCCTATGCGCCATGTTAGTGACTCTCATTGCGGCGGGCATTAATTTCCAAATCCGCAATCACCAATATCAAGTTTGGCAAGATAATCCTGACCAGTTTTATTTAGGTGATACACCCTTATTCTCAACCACGGATGCGAGCTTTTTTGTGGGGCTTGCGCGGCAATTAAAAGAGACAGGGGATGTGCGTGACTATAATAAAAAACGGCTCTATCCGACGTTGCAAGATGAAGCCGCAACTGAGGAGCCGCAAACAGCTTTGCGGGATTTCCCTTTACTGTCTGTGATGATCGCTGCCTTATCACCGGATAGCTCTACGGCGTCACTTTTGACAACAGCAAATGCATTATTGCCGCTATTAGCCTTTGCCATGGCTGTTGGGGTGGTGCTGGCATTTGGTGCCGCAGGCTTTTGGCTGGAAGGTGCGATTGCAGCCGTGGGGGCGGGGCTCAGCTATAGCTTTATTGTGCGCACCTCTATCGGTCGTATTGATACAGATATTCTGAATCTAGGGTTTTTCTATGCTGTGTTGGGCCTCACCATCCTCGCGGCGCGCGCCCCCAATATCCGCAAAGCGATTTTATGGTCTGTTCTTGCGGCGCTTATGCTGCAATTATTTTTCTGGTGGTATGAAAAGGCCTTTATGGGATGGGCCTTTGCGATTGGTCTTGTGTGGTTGTCCTTTATGGCCACGCGCAACTGGCATCGGCCCCTCATCACGGGTGGGATTTTTATCCTCCTATCAGGCCTTGCCTTTAAGGGGCTTGGTGTCTCCGCGGATTCCTCTTATTTAAATGATGTTGCGGTGCGTGGCAGCCGCCTCTGCCCTAATACATTTGAGACGATTACTGAGTTGCGGGTTGTGCCATTCGCTCAGATTTTAACGGACATCACAGGGGCTGTATGGCTTGGGATTGTTGGCGTGATCGGTCTGTTTTTGTTTGCGGTGCGCTACCCTGTTTTGGCTGTGATATATGGCCCTGCAACCATTTTTGCTTTAGCCAATTTTTTGGTTGGCAATCGTGCGGTGTTTTATTCGGCGCCAATGTTGTGGTTCGGTATCGGCTTTGTTGTGCTTTTACTAGTGCGTCTCGCCATCACTTATGCCCCGGCTGCTGTACAAAATATCCGCTATCATAAAGAGGCGATTATCAGCTTAACGGCGCTTGCCATGATGGGGGCGATTGTACAATTCCATCCTATGAGCCGCTATGTGCCAAACCCCACTTTTCCCAAGGAAATGTTGCGCGGTTTTGCCGCTATGGATGGTCAATTACCAGAGGGCGCTGTTGTCGCAACATGGTGGGATTATGGCTATGCCTCGATGTTGTTTAATCGCTATAACACACTTCATGATGGCGGCATTCAAACCAGCCCAGCGACGCATTATGTGGCGCGCGCCTTACTGGCACCAAGCCAGCAAGAGACAGCCTCCTTGCTAACCTATCTGGCGTCTGAGGGGCTGACAGGTATCGAGGCCAATAGCCAATCAAAGGATCAGCTTGAAGCAGCGTTTGCGGCAGGTCCAAGCCGTGAGGTGCCGCCTATCTATCTTGTGCTAACAGAACAGATGGGGCGTTGGATGGGGTCTATTTCAGAGCTTGGCTTGTGGGATACTGAAGCTGGCGCGCCTTTGCCGCTTAAGGCCATGTCAGAGGGGGCGACCTTATATTACTTAGAGCTAACCTGCGGTGCCTCCCAAACGGCTTCAATGAATTGTAACGGTAATGAAATTGATTTTAATCAAGGCACCATTGCGGGCCAGCCTTTATTGCATGCCATCACACAAGCGCGCGATGGCACGGTTGTGGCTGGTCAGCCCTATAATGAAGCAGCCGTGACGGTGTTACATCTGGCGGATATTGACGGCGTCGGCACACGTGTCCTCAGCATGCATGAGAGACTGGCTGATAGTAGTTTTCATAATCTGTTCCATTTAGGGCAGATTGATGACCGCTATTTCGAGCTTGTCTATGATGACTATCCTCATATGCGTATCTTGGCGGTGAAATAATTAGCGGGACCCAAAGCCTGATAATATGGTTTTGAGCGTTCTGACAATGATAAGTAAATCCATTGTTAGGCCTAGATTCTTTATATAATAGAGGTCGTAAGACAATTTCTCTGCTGTGCTTTCGCTGTCAGCGGCGT
>CALEYP010000068.1 GCA_937924895.1 uncultured Alphaproteobacteria bacterium | reverse complement strand
GTTCCAATGTTCACATGCGGCTTGGAACGGTCAAACTTTTCCTTGGACATCTTATCTCGCCCTTGTCATTGCTGCGGCCTCTGGCAGCATGGGCTACCCTTGGCCTAGATTTCGTTACTTATCTGATGATGGTGGTGGGGGTAGGATTCGAACCTACGTACGCTACGCGGGCAGATTTACAGTCTGCTGCCTTTAACCACTCGGCCACCCCACCTCACTCATCAAGACCGTTATTCTGTGATATGCGGCCATGGGTTGCTCTCACATCACATAGTCAGTATGAAGGCAGGATAGCCGACATAATGACGAACGGTTACAGCGGAATACAAAAAGCAGGCAATCAATGTCAACCAAGAAAGCGCCTCACGGCCCTAAAAACCCAAAAAAAATGTCAAAAGCGCCAAAACAGCGCTCAGAACGCTCACATCATAGCGTCGCGCAGACGCGTAAAGATACGTTTCGTCCCCCGCATGGTCATTATTTTTTATGGGGTCATCATGCCTTGCAAGCCGCACTCGCCAATCCGCGGCGCAAGGTAAAGCATCTCTATGCCACGGCAGAGGCAGAAGAGAGCCTCACTTCCCTCATAGATGTGCTTCCAGCCAGCCGCCAATCAGCCCTTCCGGTGGTAAAACGAATTGAAAAAGCGCGCCTTGATATGATTGAGGCAGAAGGCGGCAAAGTTATTCATCAAGGAATGGTAGCCGCGGTGGCACCACTTGACACCCCTTCCTTAGCAGATGCGCTGGATGATTTGGACCCTGATAAGCCTGTACGCTTTATGATGCTAGACCAACTCTCAGATCCACGAAATATTGGAGCTATCCTGCGCTCTGCACGGGCCTTTGGTATCTCGGCGCTGATTCTACAGGACCGCAACGCCCCTGAGGAAACAGGCGCCTTAGCCCGCACCTCCGTAGGCGCGATTGAAGATGTCCCCCTGATCCGTGTTGTGAATCTAGCGCGGGCATGTGAGGCGCTGAAAGAGGCAGGCTTTTATCTCGCTGGCCTTGATATGGGCGGAAACACATCGCATGAACGCGCCGCCACAGCCGAACGGCTGACCCTCATCATGGGCTCAGAGGGCAAAGGGTTACGACGCCTTACATCCGAGGCTTGTGATGAGATTTTGGCCATTCGCATGGCAGAAAATAGCGAGTCGTTAAATGTCTCTGTTGCCGCCGCAATCATTATGCATCAGACGCAATATCAGGCGGGCTAGCAGGCTGGATGGAAGCGGTGACAACCGCAGGGGACGAAATTCAAAAAAAGCCCTTTTTTTCGCTTGACGTGACTTTGTGCTTTTGCGTATACCATGGCCACCGTGCTGGTGTGGCTCAATTGGTAGAGCACCCGATTTGTAATCGGGCGGTTGGGAGTTCGAGTCTCTCCACCAGCACCATTTTTCCTTACATATCATGTGTTAACACATTGTAATTGAAGCATATTGCGTGTTTCAATTGGAGTGTGGGTAGACCATATGGTAGACCATTTTAGTACCTATCTGTATCAGAAGCGTGGCTTCTATTACTTCTCAAGACGTGTTCCTAAAGAATTGCATCACTGCCATGCCAAGCACCGCATCGTGCTTGCACTGAATACTCGCAGCCATGCAAGGGCTTTGAAGTATGCACAAGTGATATGTCAAAGGCTTGATGAGCGATGGCTTCCTATGAGGCTGGATGCGCTTGGATTAGGCAATGTGATAGCAAATGATGTGAGGTCTGTAGCTGCCCCTACCCTATCAGAGGCTACCCAACAATATCTGCAGCTTAAGGGCATAGGTAAGGCTAAAACCTTCCATCAGGCTGCCGTACGT
>CALEYP010000067.1 GCA_937924895.1 uncultured Alphaproteobacteria bacterium | reverse complement strand
CGAACGAAGCCTTTAAAGAGACGACTGATACAACGGCCTTTATTGAAGCGCCGAATATTAAGGCCGACAATGTGACCCTGACTGTCACAAGCGGTAATATTGGTACCTTCACAGATGTCGATAACTTTACATTGCAGTCTATCTCAGATGGCACATTGGATAATGCGTCGAAGATTAAATTGGCCGCCGCGGAATCCGATGATGTTGAGCATGATCAAGTGACAGATATTATTACGCTGACTCAACGTGAAGATCTGGATATTGAAACAATTGATAATGCCTCAGTGGTAACGATTACTGCGCCAACAGGCTATGCTTTCATCGGTGGTGAAAGCTCATTGAACATCAATACATTGCAGGCAGCTGGTGAAGTGCGTTTGAAGGTAAATGGTGATATCTTCAATATCCGCTCAGATAACGGCACGGTCTTGACCTCGCAAAATGCAGTGATTGAATCAGCCGCAGGTCAAATTGGTACTGAAGATAAAGTCTTTAGAACAGAGTTAGGCGCGGCCTCTAAGCTAACTGCGCGTGCCATGAATGGCATCTGGCTGGAAGAAATGACAGATGACATTAATGTCGGCCAGATCTATTCGCCATCGACCATCAATCTGACAAGCCCTGACCGCATTGTTGATTTTGAAGATGACGGTATCATGGATATCAAAGGCCAAGATGTGGCCCTGACAGCTGTGAATTCAATCGGGATTGCGCCTGTTGCTGGTGATAATACATCGGCCAAGATCGGCAAGGCGTTAGATGTCGCATCAGTGAATTATGATAATTCGACATTCACTGTCACCTCAGCCAATGATGGGGCTTGGCTCTTTGGCCCGCTTGGTCAGAATTTACGCATGACTGGTGCTGATTTGGCGGGTGAGCTTGATGTGGCTGTAGGGTCAAACCTCCGCGCGACTGGTAGCTTTGATACTGATGGCAATGACATTACATTCCGCTCATTTGAGAGCTTGAACCTCGAGGGTGTCGGCGGTGTGAATACGAATGGGGCCCTATTAAATCTGCGCGCCGGTAGCAACATTAATGTTTCTGGCACGATTAGCACCGAAGGCGGGAATGTCTTTGCCCAAGCCGCTGATAATCTATCTATTTTGGCAGGCACAAGCCTCACAACAGCTGGTGGCAATCTGACCATTGATATGGATAATTTGCTTAACCAAAACGTCACATTAGAAGATACAGCTGTGATTAATGTTGGCTCAGGTGTCACACGTATTGAGGCAAGTGACACTGTAACTGTAACAGGCTTGATCAGCACCAATGGCGATGATTGCCAGCCTAACCAGGTTGGCTGTGCGGTATCTATCTTGGCAAACCGTATCCAAGATGGCGGTAATTCAAATGCCGATATCAAGCTAGATAGCAATGGCGATATTCGTCTGAATATCCATGAATATGCCAATATAAATCGCATTGATTATAACGGGTCAGAGCGTTTGCAACTCTTCCTTCAAGGTAAGAATGAAGGGGCAAGAGCGGTTGGCACAATGCTTGGTATCGAGGCAGAGGCAGGCATTGATGTTAGACGTCTATATGCCAATAGTGCCGCGTTTGATGCGCCGCTAACAAATGCCTTTACCATCACTGATGCCAATATCAAAGATGATGTCTTTGTATCGTCAGGTGACTTTGATGCTCGTATTGGGCGCTTGCGTGACAACAACTTGTCACCAAATGAATGGTTACTTGCCGCCAATGATAATGACTATTTCTCTGATGGGGCTTTGCTAGCCGGTCAGCGCTCAGAAGATTACCGTTGTACGGGTCTGCCAAGCTTCATTGGGAATGCCAACAGCATCCTGAATTTCACATTTAGTTATAACAACCCGTCTGTTGATTGTGATGGTGTTTTGACCTTCTATCGCCTGCCATTTGTATTGGCGAACCCGCAGCAATCATCAGAGCAAATTGTTGGTAACTTTATCCAGACAGCGAATAATGCAGGGTCTGTTGCCATTGACCCTGTCTCAGCGTCACGTGTCACACAGGCGATCCAGAACAGTAACCGCGCCATTCAGATTGCTGCAGGCGAAGCGCCAGAAGTAACATTGCAAGATGTCGCGCGGAACTTCGGGATCGCGGATGATGCGCTTGCCACTGAATTTGCCGAAACATTCACAATCCGTGAAACATCTGCGATTGGTCCTGTTCAGGTGGCCACAGATAATATCATTGAGATTGGTTTGCCTCTCCTTGCGCCAACAGCAACACCAGTACCAGCAGCTGATGAGTTAGATGAAGAGAGTGAGGAAGAAACAGCTGAAGAAGAGGCACCACTTGATGGTCAGCCTCTCGCAGCGGCAGATACCGATGACGACACGATTGGCCCGCTATCACTTCTAGCGAATTAAGAGAGATTCAAAGCAAAGGACAGCTTATAAAGCCAATCCTTTTACTTTTTCCTGCAAACGCGCAATGATGTCATTCACCTCTCCCATATGAGGGTGAATGGCTGCCGCTTCTTCATAGGCAAGTAAGGCGGCTTCATAATTTTGCAGATGCATTTCAATGATGCCCAGACCGGCTCGCGCGCCAAAATGACGTGGTTCAATCGCCAAGCTTTCCGCAATATCAGCGCGGAATTTGCCAAATCGCCCCATGATAAAATAGAGAGTCGCCCGCCGGTTCCAGGCTTCGGCGAAGTTAGGATCTTCAGCGATAATATCTGTGAAAATGCCTTCAGCATGAATATAATCGCCTTGATTCATCATCGTCACGCCTCTGGTCAAGCGCGCGGTGAGTGTGTCCTCGGTGGGGTGTGTTGACCATCTTTGCCAAATCTCAGCTGTGATCCGTTGGATGTCTGCTGGTTCAGTGACGGTTTGTAAATCCTGAAATAAAGATGGTAGGACAGGATCGGTTTGGTCACTCCACGCCACAGAGGTGGCGCCAACAGATAACGCAATCACTAACGCCGCATGGCTATGTCGTAGAAACTGTCTCATAATTGTGAGATAGGTGAAAAATGCCAAATAAAAAGAGGGTGCGCTAAAATGACCCTCTGTGATAGGCGAGGCCACAAATTTCAATAGAGAGGCCATCAGAGGCTTTGTGCAAATCTAAATTATGATATGTTAAACAAAAGCCTGATCTATTCAGCTCATAGGCATAAAATAAAGATATAAGTAAGGTAATATGACGGCACAGCCCCATAGCCGCGTAGTAACAAAAGAAGAAGCTCAACCCTCTTTCGGGTTGTTGTGGCGATTTCTGGCTCTTGCTGCTGGTCTCTCGACGATTGTAACATTGCTGATAAGCCTCAGCTTTGCAGGCTATTTGTCAAAGCTTGCCACCAAGGAAATCACCTCAAAATTATCCGATTCGGTGCTAATCTTGGCGCCTATCATTGATGGGGCCATAGCACGAGATGATGTCAACTCAGCACGCCAGCTCTTGCGTAATTTGCTTGATCAAAAAGAGGTGGTTTGTATTGATTATACGCTGCCACGGTCTGATGAGACTGTGCCGCAGCATGTCATACATCTGCCAGCTGGCGGATGCCAGCCCATCACCACACAGATGAAAGATCTCACCTCTTTGCAAGTGCGGTCGCCGAGTAATGGCCGATATGAATTTTTATTAGCACAAGATGTCATCAAAGAGGCGCAAAATGAGCAAATCATCTCAGCCTTGCTTGTGGCTGCTGTAGCGATCTTTGTCACATTATTTGTGTTGGTGGCGGTGCTATTATTCTTGGTTTTACGACCATTACGGAATTTACAGACAGCGATGCTTACCTCCATGCCATCAAAGCCAGCTTTGGCGAAAATCTATTTTGATGATGAGATTGGTGCCGTGAGCCGCTCTTATAATAAGTTGGCAGCCTCGTCTCGCATCTATTTTGGCCGCCTTACAAAATTCCAAAAGGAGCTGTCTCAATCACAGGTGAAGTTCAAGGATATGGCAGAAATCTCTGGCGATTGGTTTTATGAATGTGACAGAAAGGGCCGCTTTACCGAAATCTCTGATAAGTTTTATGAACGTTCAGGCTATGAGGCCACAGATATCATTGGCAAGACTTTGCAGGAGGTGGCCAAACATGACAAGGGAGCTGCTCTCTGGGTGCCCTTTGAGACGGCTTGGCAAGCCTATGAGGCATTTCGAGATTTTGAATGTCCGCTTGTGACTCCGCAAGGCCCTTGTATCATTAGTCTGAATGGCAAGCCTATCCTAAATGAGGCAGGGGATTGTGTCGGCTATCGAGGAACAGGACGTGATGTCACAGAGATTGCAAATGATCGTCGTTTGCTTGAAGAGACTAATCGTAATTTCGGCGACTCCGTCAGCTATGCCAGCCAGATTCAGCGTAGTTTGTTGGTGCGAGCCGATGCGCTAAAAGAGCAACTAGGTCAAGTGGCATCAGTATGGCAACCAAAGGATTTGGTAGGCGGTGATTTCTATTGGATTGGCAAGATAGGCCAAGCGCGCTATCTCGTCTTTTTTGACTGTACAGGGCATGGCGTGCCAGGTGCTTTCATGACGTTGATTACCGCCTCGGTGTTAGAGAAAATTATCTCAGCCTCACCTTTGCCGCTCTCAGCCCCTGCGATGCTAGAGCAAATTCACCGCGGTGTGTGTGCACAATTAGGCATTGTCTATGGCAGTGATGGTAAGGATGGATTGGATTGTGCTGTCCTAAAGATTAATCAAAGCGAAGGTTCGGCAGAATTTGCTGGCGCAGGGCTTGATCTCTTCCATGTAGATGCCGCCCAAACAGTCACACGGATTAGAGGGACACGCGCCACACTTGGTTATCGGATTTATGAGACAGCACGAGAGTTTGAAGCGCATCAGATTCTGATTGATGGGGCGAGTTTTGTGTTGATGACAGATGGCCTTGCCACGCAAGTGGGGGAGGAGACAAAGCGTGTCCTCGGCACACGCCGTATCATCGAGGCTTTAGAACAGGCCAAATCCCATAAACCAGCCGCGCTGATACGGGCACTTGGCAGCTTGTTGAAGATATGGCAAGGCAGCGAAGAGAGACGCGATGATGTTACCATCCTAGCGTTTAATCTCTTATCCGAAGATGACGCGCGATAGGCGCTTATTCACTTTTGTCGATTGCCGCTTTCACCGTGAGGGTGACAGATGTGGTCTCAGGACTAAAGCGCCGTGGAATAGCTGAGGCTCCTTCCATCGAAGATTTGACCCACTCCATGGCATCTTCATCAGGATATTCCCACAACTCATAAACCAGCAACGGGTCCTCATCTGACTGATAGAGACGATATTTCATATCAACAGCCGAGATCCTGTCATCAATCAACGCATTAGCGGCGTCAATAAAGGCGCTTGCATCTGCGGCCGATTTAAACCGTCGTTCATAGAGGCGGGCAATGGCTGGTTTCATGAAACTCTATCTTCATAAAAATTAATACTTAATTAATAATTTGTTGAATTAAGAAATGACGTCAAGCGGATTTACGATCAATCTTTTTTCAGCAGTGCCAGTGCTTTTTCAAGCTCTGAGACGGCGCTATCTTTATCGGTGATCTCATCTGTCTTGAGATAGAGGGTAAAGCCCTCTTGTTGTCTTGTGATCAGCGGGGTGCTGTTGTCGTCATCGGGTGGTAACACGCGATAGAGGGTGGTTTGATTGGCGCGGCCTTTGAGCTGGACTTGTTTGTCTTGGGTGCAGCGAATTTGTTGGCGAATCAAAAGGTAGGTTTCCTCTGCCAGAAGGATGTCGCCAGCATTAGCCAAAGCTTGAATCCGCGCTGCTTCATTCATCGCATTGCCAAGTGCCGTATAATGGAGCCGCTCTTGGGAGCCAAAATTCCCGACATTGCAATAGCCTGTTGAGAGGCCCATCCGAATATGAAATGATTTGGTGAAGCCCTCTGATGCCCATTTCTCCCGCAGCTTTGTCATCGCCTTTTGCATATCACGCGCCATTGTGACTGCGCGTCTGGCATCTTCTTGGGTGCCTGCGCTATCAGGTGCCCCAAAGAAGATGACAATCGCATCTCCGATAAATTGATCGAGGGTACCGCCCCATTCATGGCAGATATGGGCCATTTCTGTGAAATAATCAGCCATGATTTGCGCTAATTTTTCAGGCTCTAATTGTTCTGTTAGGGCCGTAAAACCCACAACATCAGAAAAGAAGACGGTGAGTTCCTGGCGGGTGGTGTGAGTGACGGCATCTTGGTTATCAGCAAGCAACGCTTTGACAACGGTATCAGGGACAAAACGAGATAGGTTTGTTGTTAATTTGCCCAATGTTTCATTGGCACTTGTTAATTTTGCCTCACTCGCATCTGATAATTTCACCAAGCGATTTTGTTGCCGTTCCAGTTTTTGGGTATAGGCAAAGAGGGCTTCCAATAGCTGTTGGCACTCTTCGTGTTTGGGATCTTGCGATGCAAGATAGGCCTCGCAGGCCGCTAGGATATCGCCCTGTTTCATCCCTCTGCTTCAAGATCCATGATGGTCAGCTGAACCTGCGCAACATCCGCAGAGATATCTTCGGCAAATTCACGCGTAATATCATCATCTGGATCGCAATACCAATTTACCGTAATAGCGCGCCCTTTGGCAGCTTCCGCATCCAGTAAATCCAGCAATTCCATTAGGGCACGCGCTGAACTGGAATTAAAATAGGTCAATTTGATATTAACGGTGAAGGCATCGTCATGCGCACCGAAATAACTGGTCACCTGCTCAGTCAATGCTTCATAGAAAAGCGGCACATCTTCGGGATATGATTCGCCGCTCATGGTAAGAGAGGCCGCTTTATCATCAAGGATAATCGCAGGTGTGCGTGCGGTAGCATCAAGTGTAAAACCCATATTCGTCACTCCTATACCGTTGCCTTGATCATAAAGAATTTATGGCCGCCAAAACCATCTTGCACTTCAAATGTGAGTGGTAATGAGGCACGTCTCGCAATTTCAATGAGACCAAGCGATGCCCCTTTTGAGCTGTCTTCGACGGGCTGGCGCAGTTTTTCACGATACATCATGCGCAATTCATCTGATGATTTTGTCGCAAGATGGGCAAGGCGGCTGGTCAAATCCTTTGCCTCTTCTTCTGTTACATAATTGCCTGTCATCACAGATAATTGTCCCTGATGCTCAGAGACTAAGACAATACCAAAGGACGGCTTATCACCTGTGCTCGGATCATCAGGCTGCGGGCCATCATCACCATAGCGAATGATATTTTGCATCAGTTCAACAAAGATAGAAAAGACGTTGCGGATCTGGTTGCTATCAGAGACATGGTCATTCAAGCGCTCACGCAATGTGACGCCAACCGCGCGTAAGATATCTTCAGACGCATAGCCAGAACAGCTGAGTACAAACACACCT
>CALEYP010000066.1 GCA_937924895.1 uncultured Alphaproteobacteria bacterium | reverse complement strand
GATTTTCGCGAAATTTGTTCACATCATATTTTGAAATTTCAAATTTCAAGTCATGACGTAGATTGCTGCAAAAAAGACTTGCAGAAATGTATGAATCTAATTAATAAATCAATCTTATTTACAAATTAACAATAATCAAAATGACAAGGGGTCTGTCATGGCAATTAAAATAGCAATTAATGTGTTTGGGCGAATTGGACGTTCGGTATTGCGCGCCGCAATTGAGGCAGATCATCCCGAACTTGAATTTGTGGCCATTAATGATTTAGGCGATCCTGACACAAATTGTCATTTATTGAACTTTGATTCCGTGCATGGTCGCCTTCGTCCCGAGGCGCGTCTTGAAGATGGTGTGCTGATTGCTGGTCGTCATGAAATTAAGCTCTTGAGCGAGCGTGATCCAGCGGCTCTGGATTGGTCAGAGATTGACCTAGTAATGGAATGTACCGGCATTTTCACAAGCAAAGAAAAGGCATCATTGCATTTAGCCGCGGGCGCTAAGCGTGTCCTGATTTCTGCGCCAGGAACCAATGCCGATATCACATCTGTGTTTGGTGTGAACCACCATCAGATTACATCAGACCATCAAATTATTTCCAATGCGTCTTGCACCACAAATTGCTTATCTCCTGTAGCGAAGACATTGCATGATGCGATCGGTATTGAGACTGGTTACATGACAACCATCCATGCCTATACAGGTGATCAGCGCCTTCAGGATACTATGCATTCTGATTTGCGTCGTGCGCGGGCAGCTGCCTTATCTATGATCCCAACATCTACTGGTGCTGCGCGGGCCGTCGGTCTCGTGCTTCCAGAGCTAGCTGGTAAGCTTGATGGCTCTGCCATTCGTGTGCCAACAGCGAATGTATCAGTTGTGGATTTGAAGTTTGTGCCCTCTCGTAAGACAAATAAAGATGAGGTTAATGCGCTTTTAACTGAAGCTGCGGCAGGTCCCTTAAAGGGTGTGATGGATGTGACTAGCCTGCCATTGGTCTCAATTGATTTTAATCATGATCCGCACTCTTCTATCGTGTCACTTGACCAAACAATGGTGAATGAGGACGGGCTTGTTCGGGTGTTGGCGTGGTACGATAATGAGTGGGGTTTTTCAAACAGAATGCTGGATATGGCGAGCTATCTCGCCCATAACTAAGGTAATTTAGTTTACACTTTCTGTTAAGGGACCGTCATGACAGCAAGCAAACGTCAATTGGGGAGTAATCAAACCGGTTTGGGGCAATATAATGAGAGATTGCTCCTATCTCTGGTGCGCCAACAGCCTGGCATTGCGAAAGCAGAATTAGCGCGTATGACTCAGCTAACACCGCAAACCATTTCTGTGATTGTGAACCGCCTGATCGAAGATGGATTTATTGTCACAGGCGCCAAGCAGCGTGGGCGTGTGGGAAAGCCGTCAACGGGGTTATTGCTCAACCCAGAAGGTGTCTTCTCTATCGGGGTAAAAATTGGTCGGCGGTCATTAGATATCATTTTGATGGCTTTTGATGGCGCCATCATCAAGCGCCAAACAAGTTATCATGATTTCCCTGAACCAGCGAAAACCTTACCTGAGATTTTAGCTGTGATAGATGATATGCGTCACACCCTTGATGAGGATCAGCAACGGCGCATTATTGGCGTAGGCTTAGCGGCGCCTGGCTCTTTGGCCGGTTGGTCACATGAGTTTGAAGCCTCGGAGACATTGGTCAAGGCATGGCAGTCGGTTGATCTGGCTGAGGCGATTTCGGCACAGACTGATTTGCCTGTCTCTATGATGAATGATGTATCTGCGGCTTGCTTAGCTGAATTATCCCTCAATAAAGACAGACGAACTCATGATTTTCTCTATCTCTATGTGGGAACATTTATCGGTGGCGGGATTGTCATGAATGGCAAATTGCTCACCGGTAACAGAGGTAATGCTGGGTCAATTGGTTCCATGCCAACCGCGATGGCTGGAAATGGTGAGACGCCGTCTCAGGTGCTTGCCAAAGCCTCGTTGCGGACGCTAGAGCGAAAGTTACAGGCCCATAATTTGATGATTGAAAGCTTGCATGGCTATCAAGAGTTAGATGGCGAAATGCTGAAGCTATTTAATGAGTGGGCGGCTGAGGCAGCGCATATTTTAGCGGGCGCTATTGTGAATGCACAATCAGTTCTCGATACCGAAAAAGTGGTAATTGATGGCACTCTTCCACAGGCGCAGCTGCAGAGTTTGATTGCAAAGATCAAAGCGGCTTTACCATCTTATGACTTAACAGGTCTTGATATGCCAGAACTTGATGCTGGTATGATTGGCTATGAGGCGCGCGCTTTAGGTGGCGCCTTCTTGCCTGTTTATGCGCAATTTGCGCCAGATAGAGATGTCTTCTTAAAGATGATGTCAAAACATCCTACATTCGGCCAGTCCGTATTGGGATCGGATATGAAAGCCTAACACAATGTCTGAGATACGATCAGCACTTCCAGAAGCCGCACAAATACCATCAAGTGACTATGTCATCATTGGTGGTACAGGTGATTTGTCGCTTCGCAAAATATTTCCAGCGCTATATCAGCGTTTTTTAGCTGGTCAGATTGATGAAACCTTCCGCCTCGTGGTCGCAGCCCGTCAAAAAATGTCTGTTGCGGAATATGCTGATAAATTACGCCCGTTCTGTCATTTAGACACAGCAGCCGATCAAAGCTCATTTGCCGAATTTATGCAATTAGTCTCTATCATGCCGCTTGATGTAGTCGCAGGAGACGGCGCTGCAGACCTCGCAGAGTTCATCGCCGCCAAACAGGATGATAGCCGTCCGGTCATTTATTATCTCGCGATTAGCCCTGCGTTGTTTGGATCTGCCTGTCAGCTTCTTGATAAACATGGTTTGGTGACACCTGCTGCCCGTTTGGTGGTAGAGAAGCCGCTTGGCCATGATAGCGAGTCTGCGGGTGACTTAAATGATCAGCTATTGGCTGTATTTTCTGAAGATAATATTTATCGTATTGACCATTATCTTGGGAAAGAGACAGTGCAGAATTTGATGGCACTGCGTTTTGCCAATACAATTTTCGAATCCCAATGGAATAATACCTTCATTGATCATGTGCAAATCACCGTGGCAGAATCGGTAGGTCTGGAAGGCCGCGCCGCTTATTATGACCGCTATGGCGCGATGCGTGATATGATTCAGAACCATCTGATGCAGCTTTTATGTCTAGTGGCTATGGAGCCTCCCGCACAATTCAAAGCCAACCAAGTGCGTGATGAAAAACTACGTGTATTGCGAGCGTTGCGTCCCTTTGATGTCTCTAACCTTGCCGATCATCTGGTGATTGGTCAATATGGGGGCGGTGATGATGAGGCATCTTATGCAGAGGCGCTTGGCCATTCCTCCAAGACAGAAACATTTGTCGCTCTAAAACTCTTTATTGAGAATTGGCGCTGGGCAGGCGTGCCATTTTATATGCGGACGGGTAAGAAGTTACAGCACCGCGCCTCTGAGATTGTTATTACCTTTAAAAAGCCAAGCCATAATGTTTTTGCCAATGGCGCGGCAGACCATGAGAGTGAGCCAAATCGGCTTATCATTCGTTTGCAGCCGCAAGAGGGGTTGCGTTTACAACTTATCTCAAAGCAACCAGGGCCAGGGGGAATGCGTCTTTTCCCATCAGAATTAAATCTGTCTTTTGATGAGACGTTCAAAGAGCGTTTGCCAGATGCGTATGAGAGATTATTGATGGATGTAGCACGAGGGAACCAGACCTTGTTCATGCGCCATGATGAAGTGATGGCCGCTTGGCAGTTCATGGACCCGATCATTGCTGCCGCAGCTGATATTTCACCAGATATTTACCCATCAGCTAGTATGGGGCCAGAGGCGCAAACCCGCCTTTTTGGTGACCATCAAGCGACATGGATTGACCCAATTAGTGAGAATGAGGGCTAGATGAGCTATCAGGCAATAGAGGTGGCAGAATTTCTGCTGCAAGGGTTAGCAAAAGGGGTAGCGACACGGGGACGTGCGGTCTTAGTGGTATCAGGTGGCTCTAGTCCTGTGCCTATCTTTGACCAGCTTACACAGATGGATTTTGCATGGGATAAAACCATTATCACCTTGGTTGATGAGCGAGATGTCCCTCCCACTCATCCTGACTCAAATCATCGATTGGTGACAGAGAGCCTCCTTCAGGGGAAAGCTGCTGCAGCTAGCTTCATTCCGCTTCATAATAATGAGGCGGCCCAAGATCAGATAGGACAGGCAGATAGCCTTCTTCTTGGCATGGGGATGGATGGTCATTTTGCCTCGCTTTTTCCTGCTATGATTGGGCAGGGTGACGCATTTGACTTAGAGGCAGCGCCGCAAATCATTAAGACCGCACCGATGGGCTCTCCTACTCACCCTCGGATTTCGATGAATATGGCGTTAATTGCAACCATACCGTATAAATGTCTTATCTTGCCGAATGAAGAAAAAGCAGAGTTTTACAAAGCTGCCATTCAAGATGAAACCAAACCAGTCTATTACCTGAATCGCGATCTCGGTGATAGGCTGACCCTTTTTGCATAATTGAGGAGGCGATTATGTCACTACATCCCGTTGTTGCGGCCGTAACAGACCGCATTCGTGAACGCAGTCAAAAAACAAGAGCCGCCTATCTCGCCGCTGTGACAGATATGGCCCAGTCATCAGATCAGGATCGTGGGCAAATTGGGTGCTCTAACCTTGCGCATGCTGGAGCAGCCGCGGGCCAAGACCAAGATGACGTCACAGGCCTTGCTGGTAGTGGCAAGCAAAATATCGCTATCGTGAGTGCGTATAATGACATGCTGTCGGCGCACCAGCCTTTTGAGACCTATCCGCAAATGATACGTGCCGCAGCGCGTCAATTTGGTGCGACTGCTCAAATGGCAGGCGGGGTGCCAGCCATGTGTGATGGTGTCACACAAGGACGCCCTGGGATGGAGTTATCGCTCGCCTCACGTGATGTCATTGCAATGTCTGCTGCGGTTGCCTTATCGCATGGTGTATATGATGGCGCCTTATATCTGGGTGTTTGTGATAAGATTATCCCAGGTTTGGTGATGGGCGCCTTATCTCATGGCCATGTGCCAGCGATATTTGTGCCAGCTGGACCGATGCCCTCTGGTTTGCCAAATGAAGAAAAAGCCGCCATTCGCAAAGCCTTTGCCAAGGGTGAGGTGGGGCGTGATGCGCTGCTTCAGGCAGAGATGGCGGCCTATCATAGTGCGGGAACATGCACCTTTTATGGCACAGCGAATTCCAATCAAATGCTAATGGAAATCATGGGGCTACATTTGCCAGGTGGCACGTTTGTGAATCCGCATGAGGATTTGCGTCATGCCCTGACGGTCGCAGCGGTAGAGCAAATTATCAAAATTGGCCGCGGCAGTGATGATGTGCGCCCTATCGGTCATGTTTTAGATGAGCGGTCTTTTGTGAATGCGATGATTGGGCTTCATGCGACAGGCGGTTCAACTAATCACACCTTGCATTTGCCGGCGATGGCGGCGGCGGCTGGTATCCATATCACATGGGATGATTTTGATGATTTGTCAGATGTAACACCATTATTGGCGCGTCTCTATCCTAACGGATCTGCAGATGTGAACCATTTCCATGCCGCAGGCGGTATGGGTTTCATCATCTCAGAACTTGAAGCTGCTGGCTTGCTTCATGGTGATGCGCAAACAATTTTCGGCAGTAATCTATCAGATTATAAGGTTGAGCCTCAGCTAGAGGCCCAATCAATTAGCTGGCGACCTGCGTCAGATAAATCGCACGACCATGCGATTTTACGTCCTGTTTCTCAGCCTCATGCCATGACAGGTGGCCTTAAAATGTTGTCGGGCAATGTTGGTCGTGCCGTGATGAAAATCTCAGCCGTAGATGCCTCACGCCATAAGATCACCTGTCCCGTAGCTGTGTTTGAAACAGAAGCGGCTGTGAAAGCCGCCTTTCAAAATGATGAATTGAACCGTGATGTGATTGTCGTCGTGCGCGGGCAGGGGCCGGCTGCCACAGGTATGCCAGAGCTGCATTCCTTAACCCCTCTTCTTTCTATTTTACAAGATAAGGGCTATGTCGTCGGTCTTCTAACTGATGGCCGGATGTCAGGGGCGTCTGGTAAGGTGCCTGCCGCTATTCATGTCACACCTGAAGCTGTGAAAGGCGGTGCGATTGGACAATTGGCTGATGGTGACATTGTGACGATTGACGCTGTCTCAGGTGTGATTTCTACAACGGCTGATTTAGCGTCACGCGGCTTCTTTCAACCTACCTCATTGCCCAGCGCTGGTTTTGGCCGTGAGTTATTTGCCAGCTACCGGCAGGCCGCCGCATCAGCCGAACAGGGCGGTGGTGTTGAGCTGCTAGGCTCTTAAATAAAGGATATGAAAATGACAGATATTCGTTCGATATTATCCCTTGGGCCTGTGATGCCTGTAATCGTGATTGATGATGCGGCTGATGCTGTGCCTCTCGCAGAGGCATTATTAGCAGGCGGCATACAAGCGATTGAGGTGACTTTGCGCACCGAGGCGGCCCTCTCATCGATTGAGCGCATTGCCAAAGATGTGCCTGATATGGTGGTAGGAGCTGGTACCGTGCTAGATGCTGGCCAGGCACGGTCTGTCAGAGATGCAGGCGCTGTATTTGCGGTTAGCCCTGGGGCAACTGACCCGCTCATTGCGGGATGTGACGAAGCGGGTATTACATTGCTCCCTGGTGCAGCAACAGCATCTGAGGCCATGTCTCTATTAGAAAAAGGGTTTGATATCCAAAAATTCTTCCCTGCTGTACAAGCGGGCGGTGCGCCTTTTTTGAAGGCCTTATCAAGTCCTCTCGCTGGTGTCAGCTTTTGCCCAACCGGCGGCATTTCGCTTGCCTCAGCGCCTGATTTCCTCTCTTTGCCAAATGTTATTTGCGTTGGTGGTTCATGGATTGCCACAAAGGATAATATTAGAGATAAAGAATGGGCTGCTATCACAGAGGCAGCTCGTCACGCATCATCTTTATAAACGAGGTTTGCTATGCGCCTTACTGACAATCCTGCCTTTGTAAAATTACAAGACCATTACAATGGTCTAAAGGCTTTCGCTCTGGCTGATATGTTGCAGGATAAGGAGCGTCAGCAAGCCTTGAGCTTGTCTTTGGATGATTTATGCGTGGATTTATCGCGTCATCATATCACACAGGAGACACTTGACCTCTTTGCAGAAATGGCAGAGGCCGCCGACCTAAAAGGCCAATTTGAGCGCCTCTTTGCAGGCGAGGTGATGAATGGCACAGAGCAACGCCCTGTCTTGCATATGCAAGCGCGCACAGCTGAGGCTTTGCAAGGGGATGAAGGGCGCAAGATTGCCATTTTCACAGATATTATTCGCGGTGATAAGTCGGTAAAAGATGTTGTGAATATTGGGATTGGCGGTTCTGATCTAGGTCCCGCGATGGTGACTCAAGCTCTGGCGCCCTATCATGATGGTCCGCAACTGCATTTTGTATCTAATGTAGACCCTAGTCATTTGCATGATGTGTTAGCGAAATGCACACCAGAGCGTACGCAATTTATCGTGACTTCTAAGACGTTTACCACACAAGAAACAATGGCAAATGCGGCGCTAGCACGGCAATGGCTGGTCAATGCTGGTTGCGCGCCAGATAGACAATTTGCGGCTGTTAGTGCGGCACCTGATAAGGCAGAGGCTTGGGGGATTGAGCCAGATCGTATCTTTGGTTTCGCCGATGGCATTGGTGGTCGCTATTCTTTATGGTCGGCCGTTGGTCTGCCCATAATGATAGCGGTTGGCACAACACGCTTTTATGAGATGTTGAAAGGCGCGTTTGACATGGATACCCATGTGCGCACCGCGCCTGCCCGACATAATTTGCCGATGATGTTGGCCGCATTACGTGTCTTCTATCGCAATATTCACCATAAATCTGCCTATGGCATTATGGCTTATGATCAGCGGCTTAAAGATTTCACACGCTGGGCCCAGCAAACTGAGATGGAATCCAATGGCAAATCGGTCGACCGGAATGGTCAGAAGCTTGACTATTTCACAAGCCCCATCATCTGGGGTGAGGCGGGTACCGGCTGTCAGCATTCTTTCTTTCAAGCTTTGCATCAAGAGGCAGATATTTGCCCGCTAGATATTTTGGTGCCTCTGCGTCCCGTGCCACTATATCGTGACCCGGCCTGGCAAAAAAGCCACCAGATGCTAGTGATTAATGCCCTAGCGCAGGCAGAGGCCTTCGCCAGCGGTAAAGACAGCCCCGACGAGCCGCATCGCCAATTTGATGGCGGCCGTCCTGTGACCTTTATGAGTTGGGATGCTACGACACCTTATGCGTTGGGTCGTCTATTAGCGCTGTATGAGCATATCACCATCGCCTCTGGCTTTTTGTGGCATGTCAATAGCTTCGATCAATTTGGTGTTGAGCTTGGCAAAGAGATGGCGCATGCACTGGCAGCTGTTGGCGAGGGTGCGGCTATGCCGTCCCATTTCTCACAATCAGCGGCCGTTCTGCTCTCAGCGTTAATGGCAACAGAAGCTGAGTCCTAAGAGCCAAAATCAAACATGGCAGAGTGCCGGCGATAGGCATCAAAACGCAGGTGGCGGCCCAATGGTGGCGCGCCGCGATGCTGGCAATCAGTTCTCTCGCACAGCTGACATCCAAGGCCAATTGGCGTAACAAGTGGTGTTTTGGCAGCCAGCAATGGGTCTGCATGTCCAATTTCCTTGGCATGTTTGATATCACATCCAAGCGCAATGGTGATGGCAGGCGTGCCGTGATGGGCAGGGGCTGTTCTGGCCTGACTTACCGTCTTTGCCATGGTAAAAAAGGTCTGTCCTTCTTCTAATTCAGCGATTTGTGTATGGATGATGCCAGGGTTGCGAAAGGCATGATGCGGCACCCATCTGCCACAGGCGCCCCCATGTCTTGCAAACTCTACACCGGCTCCGGATAGGCGTTTAGAGATATAGCCAGCCTCATTTACCCGCAAGAAGAAAAAGGGGATGCCTTTTTGGTTTGGCCGATTAAGGGTTGTAAGCCTATGGCAAACTTGCTCAAAGCTGGCGGTGAAGCGTTTGCACAAAATATCAAGATCATAGCGCGAATCTTGGGCAGATTTGAGGAAGGAATCATACGGCATCAGCAAGGCGCCAGCGAAATAGCCGGCAAGGGTGATGAGGAGTAATTGTCGGGCTTCGCTATCATGGATAGCAGAGCTGTCAATAATGTCCTGAATGTCTTTGCGATAGCCAAGCAGCGCAATCTGTGAGGCAAGTTGGAAAATACGCTGTGGTTCTTCTAGGAGCTCCGATAAAAGGAGTTGGCTGCGATGTAAATCATGATGCCGCAAAAGATGGCCCATCACATGAACAGGCATGATGCGTGCTTTCAGATTGTAATTTGTCTCAAGAAACTGGCTCAACTGGCTGAAAGCATGACCTTGGCTCAATGCTATTTTATGACGACAGGAATCAGCGGCTGATTCGAGTGTGGGAAAGTGATTATCGGCTTGTTCTAAAAAACGTCTCACTGCTTCTACAGGGCGAGGGAGGCTTCTGGTCTCTAACCCATCTGTTCCTTGTTGCGCGGCGCTCTTCATCGCTTCATACGCGTCATGGAGTGCGATGATCGCCTGTGCGGCCAAAGGTTGGTTCTGGGCCATTTGTTGCATGTCTCGCCGGCTGATCGGTTGTTCGCGCAAGGCAGGATCTGCAAAAATTTCAATTAGTTGGGCTGTCATTTGGGCAGAATCATCCTCTGCCATATCTTTCAAATCAATGTCATAGGTCTGGCCCAGCTTAAAGAGGAGCTGCACGGTTACAGGGCGCATATTATTTTCAAGCAAGTTAAGGTAAGACCCGGAAATGCCTAATTCCTCTGCCATAAGCGCTTGTGACAGCCCAAGCTCTTTACGCAAACGCTTAAGCTTATGGCCGATCATGATTTTGGCAGCACCCATATCTGTCATAGCAAAGGCTCCTCTTTCTTTAGTAAAGATATATTAACACAAAAATTCACAATATTTACAAATATAAATTGTAAATATTTACAAAATAAATGATTAACACTCTTTTCCTTTTCTTTGTGATGAGAATTGGTCATGGTGTCGGTGTGGCGGGTCCAAAGGTGGGGGTACTCGCCACATATTTCTTACATTGACCAGATGATGGTCACGAAGATTGGGGATTTAGATATGACAACAGCAACTGACGAAATTACAACTTTGCCAGCGAGTGAAGAAGAGCGCATCACGATTTTAACTGATAGCTTTGATGCTGCTGCGATGGAATTCCATCGTCGCCGGATGGCCGCAAAAGGGTACCGTCTGGAAAATAGAATTGCAGGTCATCATTTTTATATGACTGAAGGGATGGAAACATCCAAATTGTTCGACGGCGAAGTGAAATATGCCGTGACCTTCGTCCGCGATGACGACATGAAATAGAGCTTAGGGGGGCGGCATATTTTTTGACCCCAATCTCTAACATGCCATCTCCCTTGATGAGAAGGCCGCTCTGAGCAACCTCAGGCGGCCTTTTTCTTTGTGAAGCTTTAAGCCACCATTATCGTTTGCGTAACACAATCACAGATGATTCCATGCCAAAACCAGGGAGATGCGTCCCGTGATGGCGTTCGCACAAATCAGCACGCTCGTCTGCTAAGACCGCATCTAGGGTTGCGGTAAAGCTACCTTCTTCGATAGTTGGATCATTGAGTGAAAATACAAATAAGCCGCCGGGTGATAGCTTATCGAGCATATCAGTAATGGTATGAGCCGGCGCGTGACCAACCGAAATCACTCCTACCGCAGCGATGTAATCATAGGCGCCGACTTTAAAATCGAGAGGGTTATGTAAATCTGCAAGACCAAGTGTGCGATATATCCCGCGGGCTTTGGCTTGAGCAATCATATCTGAGCTTAAATCATTGCCATCTAATGTGGTGAAGCCCGCTTTTTGAAACGCTATCCCGGAGAGGCCTGTGCCGCAGCCAATATCAAGCAGCGGTTTAGTGAAATCAGGCGCATGACGCGCCAAGGCCTCGGCACAACGGGTAGGCGTGGCATAGCCGTTTTCAGTGATTTCATCATCATAGCTGGCCGCCCAATCTTGATAATAATCACGTGTTTGATCCGCAGTTTCAAGACCATAGGCTGTTTTCAAAAATCGTTTTGTCATGACTTATCCTCCCACAGCAACTGTGCGGGAGGCGATTTATGTCGTCAAGCAGTTGCATCCTCGGCACGATAGACAAGGCATAAAGCGGCACAGATTGCCATGAGCCCTGCGCAGAATTGCATAATGGTTCCAACAGAAGCGGCAAAGGCATCGGCAACCACCTTTTGAGCTTCCATTTGCAAGGCAGGGGGCCATTCCTGTGGCATCTGCATACCACCTAATTCATTTAGGTGCGCCAGAATATAGCTTTGGGCAATATCAGTAAGGTCTAAGAAAGCAGGAGAGGTAATGATTTCACCTTCAAACTGGATGGATAACACATAGCCCATTGCAGCAATGCCAAGTAAGGGGCCGATGCGCGCTACAGCGTTATTGACGCCGCTTGCTAGCCCATCTCTGCCTTTGCCAGCCGACACCATAGCAACTGTTGTTACGGGCGCGGCAAAGGCGGCAACACCAAAGCCCAAAATTACCATAGGAATGAATAGGCTTTGCCAATAGCGGCCATCTGTGAGGCTAAAGAGGAAGAAGGCAATAGCCATCAAGACAGATGACAGTAGTAAGATATGTTTTGGGCCATAGCGTGATGTCCAAGCGCCTGCGCGCCGCGATAATAACGTCACAAGAACGGAAATAGGCAAGGCTGCTGCCCCAGCCGCCGTGGCACCATAGCCATAAGATTGGACAAGTAAAAATGATAAAAAGAAGGTGGCCCCTTGAAAGGCTGCAAAGAGCAGCATGGTGTGCAAATTGACAATGACAAATCGTCTATTTTGGAACAGCTGGGGCGGGATCATGGGATGAGACTGGCGATATTGAAGCCGTATAAAATAGCATAATAACCCTATGCCTGCGAGGCCTGTTGCCATGTGAGACCAGTTGAACTCACCAACACGCCCGGCTTCCATAAGGGCATAGGTAATAAGACCAAGTGCAAGCGTGATTGTGGCGGAGCCTTTAATATCCAGCGGTACAGACTCATCCGGTTCAAAAGGTGGTGCCGGTAAATCATGCAGTAAATACATCACCACAGCGCAAATGGGGACATTAATCCAGAAAATAACAGGCCATGCGGCAAGGTCGACTGAAATACCGCCGACAAGGGGGCCTAAAGGTATGGTAAGAGACACAAGAGCCGACCATTTCCCAATGGCTGCCCCTCTATCCTCACTGGCAAAAGAGGCGTTAATCAAGGCCAACGAGGCTGGGATCATGACTGCCGCAGCGATACCTTGCAAAGCGCGGAAAAAGATAAGAAGTTCCGCAGAGGCAGATAACGCACAGCCCACCGATGTGACCCCAAAGAAAAAAGTCCCCCATCGCA
>CALEYP010000065.1 GCA_937924895.1 uncultured Alphaproteobacteria bacterium | reverse complement strand
AAGCGTTCGTCATCGTAATAACCTTTTGCTAAGCCTTTAGGCTTTCGTCATTTTCTTAACGAGTGTGAAATAGAGCTTATCTGGCATAAGCTTAAGCCATTTCATTTTGCGAACAAATGATTTTGGGAAAGAAATCTCAAACTGATCTGATTTCAGACCCGCAATGATTTCAGACGCGGCTGTATCGGCTGTAATCAAATCAGGCATATCAAAATCATTCACCGCTGTGGCTTCTGTTTCAACAAAGCCCGGATTGATCACTTGTAATTTAATATTTGTGTCACTCAAATCAAAGCGCAGCGCTTCTGCGAAATTTATCAAAGCTGCTTTTGTCGGGCCATAGGCAGCTGAGCGAGGCAAACCACGATAGCCTGCCACTGATGCCATCAATGCAATATGACCTCTATTGCGGGCTTGCATCTGTGGCAATATCGCTGCGAGGCAGTGAATAACGGCAAAATAATTCACATTCATATGATGAAGAAAAGCGTCAGGTTCAATATGCCCTGCCGGCTGGGGCTGATAGATTCCTGCATTTGGAATCACCACATCTATGGGCCCATAATTGTCAATCACTTGGCCAACAACTTGGTTAATTACCGCTTCATCAGTGACGTCACATTCATAACCCTGAAAGCTGCTATAGGTGGCCGCAAGCTCATCTAGCTGCACCTTCCGGCGTGCAACACCACTTACCTTGTGACCAGCCATACATAGCTGTTGCGCAAGTGCTTTACCAATACCAGAGCTAACCCCTGTGATAAAATAATGCTGCTGAGACACTGCCATAAACCTATCCTTTTGTCCGTAGGCTTTGACGCCCGCCATCCACAGGATAAATGGCACCTGTTATCCAGCCAGACCGTGCATTATCAAGCAATAAACTTGCTAAGGGCGCAAAATCTGTCCCTGCCCCCAAGCGGCGCAACGGATGTGTTTGCGCAATCCCTTTCGCCATTGCCTCATTGGCCAAGATTGGTTGAGCCATTTTTGAGTCCGTTAAGGAAGGCGCAATGGCATTCACGCGTATATCGGGTGCACATTCCGCCGCAAGAGACCGCACAAGTCCCTCAACCCCAGCCTTTGCTGAGGCAATAGCCGCATGGGCAGTGAAGCCTTGTGTCGCAGCAACTGAGCTAAATAATAAAACGGCCCCCTGCCCCTCTTTCAAAGAGGGCAAGGCCTCTCTGACAGCCAATGCCGGCGCCACAGTATTGAGGTAGTAACAATCTGTAAAATCTGATGCGGTAAGTTTAGAGAGAGGCCGCAATAGGATTGAACCAATCGCCCATACAAGACCTGTGATTGGCCCCTTTGATACGGCTTGCGCAATCACAGCTGATACAGACGCCTCATCCATAGCATCGCAAATGGCAATGCTTCCGCCAACCTCTGCTGCAAGACCATGAAGCGCGTCTGCATCGCGACCGGCCAAAGTAAGAGAGGCCCCATCAGATGCTAATTGATGAGCGATGGCACGACCAATTGCACCTGTCGCACCAAAAATAATTATATTCTGCATATTGCTTAAAAACCGATCTGAAATAATCTTGT
The DNA here is from genome assembly GCA_937924895.1 of uncultured Alphaproteobacteria bacterium. Classification (GTDB taxonomy): domain Bacteria; phylum Pseudomonadota; class Alphaproteobacteria; order Puniceispirillales; family Puniceispirillaceae; genus UBA685. The sequence continues at coordinate 25,761 of CALEYP010000065.1, read as the reverse complement.
CTTAACACTTAATCTTACGGTAATTCAGGCCATTTAGATCATCTGGGAACAGGAGCGGGACATGTACTTCAAAGCTGGCACACATAAGGAAAACGGGCTGCGTTATTCACCATTCAAGGCTCTGATCGCGCCACGCCCGATTGGCTGGATTTCTACAAAAGATAAGCAGGGTAAAGCTAATTTAGCGCCATATAGCTTTTTCAATGCCATCTCTGAATTGCCACCAATGGTGATGTTTAGTTCTGCTCCAAAAATGTCAAAAACTGAGGGATTGGCTGCCTCTGATTATCACAAAGATAGTCTTGCAAATATTCAGGAGACAGGGGAATTTGCTGTCAATATCTCTGGCCTATCTCAGATTGACGCCATGATTGCCTCAGGGGTTGGTCATCCCGCAGACATTGATGAATTTGAAACAGCCGGTTTAGGCAAAATTGCTGCCACAGATATTGATGTGCCACTTGTTGAAGGCGCGCCTGCCCATCTAGAATGTAAGTTGCATGACTGTATCAGTTTACCAGGCACGCCAGATAGAGAGGGATGTGTCATGGTGATTGGCCATGTCATATCCATCCATATCGATGAGAGATATATTTCAGATGGTAAGGTTGACACGGCCGCCTTCGCGCCGCTTGGCCGTCTTGGTTACAAAGATTACTGCGCCGTAGAGACACTTTTTGAGAAAGAAGGCGTTCTGGCGCCGCGCTAGCCAACCACGCAATTATAGACCTCAAGGTCTACATAGCCACGCAAATCAGAGGTAGTGAACTTCAGGTCAAGCAACCAATCTTGTGCGGGGATAACCATGTTAAAGGGGAGTGTATCTTCGGTGAGGCTTTGTCCGCCTAAATAACTATGGCGGACTGTCACGGGTTGGAAAGGATCAAACCATGGGTTTGCTTTATTTCCATTCTCGTTAATCGCACCCTCAATCGACAGGCGGACACCACCATCAAACAAGGATATCTTTGATTCCTCTCCCCCATAAAGAGCAGTAGCAACAGCAAGTGGCTCATCAAATACAAGGCGGCAATTTGTTGGCACGCCTAATGACTGCAAGGACGCATAGATTTGTTCTAATTCGGTGCCATTTGCTATCTGCGATTTCACCAATTGTGTGAGGCGACCTGAATTTTCATCTGTGATTTTATAGGTAGCCACTTGGGCCTTGGCTTCGGTTAGCTCTGTCTGTAGCTGGCTTACCATACCCCGCAGATTTTGGATTTCTCGATCACTCTCAAATAGAGCCAAGTTCGAATCTGCTTGCAGGCGCTTTTGTTCAGCACTACCCCAAAGCCACCCAAACCAAGCAACAAGTAAAATAATTGCCGCACGAAACAGAAAAGACACAGAATGCCTCATTTCGCGGCGGCGATATTTTTCCCTGGTTTGAAAAAAATCCATAACTTTCCTATCACTTTGAGGTGGCGTCGCATCTGCCCTTGGTAATACAATAAGTAAGCATTAGTGCCAAGAGACCTTCGCGCGCAAAGCGCGTTAGTGATGAGAGAAGAGGATACAGTTTGATGCCCAAGGGTCAATCACAAGCACGTGCCTGGCAACGTATGCTATCTGGGAGACGGCTAGATATTCTCTCACCGAGCCCTATGGATATCGAAATTTCTGACATTGCACATGGTCTCGCTCGTGTCGCGAGATGGAACGGTCAAACAAAGGGCCCTTTTGCCTATTCGGTTGCACAACATTCTGTTTTAGTTGAACGGCTTGTCCAAGCCAACGCCCCAACGCTTGACCAAAAATGGCGGCTGGCAACGCTCCTTCATGACGGGCCAGAATATGTAATCGGAGATATGATTACCCCCTTTAAAGCGGTTTTAGGTAACCAATATAAAGAGATAGAGGCAGGCTTAGAAGCCGCCATTCATTTGCGGTTTGGCCTTCCGGCAAATCTACCTGCTTATGTGAAAGCTATTATTAAGAGAGCTGACCGTATGGCGGCTTGGCTAGAGGCAACACAGCTTGCTGGTTTTTCAGACGCTGATGCGAAGAAATTATTTCCACAGCCACGCGGCCTGCCAGCCTCCCTAAAGATAACGCCGCAATCTGCTGAAGATGCGGCGCATGAATTTTTACGGCGATTTGAAATTTTAGGCGGCTATTCAGCCCGCCACTAGCAGGCTAAATCCACCATAGATATCTGTCTTAGCCTTGTGGCTTTAATGATGCGATAGGCGCTGCGCGATCAGCTGGTGCTGCGATTGGCATCGCATCTTCTGCAACATCGTCGGCTTTACTGCCTTTTGAGAAAAGACCACCTTTTTTCTCTGCTTTCTTGGCAACAGGCTTTTCGTCTTCAACCAACATATCCGGGTCAATAGACACAGAGTTTAGAAGGCCAAGCGCACGCTGCATAAGAGCGAGTGATTCATCCAGCATCGCAATTGATTTTGCCGTATGGCTGTCATTCACCTTTTCATTCTTTTCAGATAATTCCCAAGCCAAATCATTCATTTGGTCAGAGATACGCACAAGCTTTGTCTTGCCGCGTTTGCGCAGATTACGCACATTTGAAATAACTTTGCTCATGCCTTTTTCTCCCTGTAGGCAACAATTCGCTAATGTAATTATAGTTGATATAACGAAATTTGCAATATCGGTACATTTTCTCTTAGAATGTTCTTTTTAGAATTTGCATCTCTCCTCAGGATTGGTTATGCACGTATCCACAACATGTCTTGTTGTGATGCGGGCGTGATGGAATGGTAGACATAACGGACTTAAAATCCGTGGGCCTTAGGCCGTGGGGGTTCAAGTCCCCCCGCCCGTACCATCAAAGGATAAAACATGTTTTTCCTACCGTTATTTGATGACAACCCCACAAAAACGAGACCGCTTATAAGCTGGCTCATCATTCTGCTATGTGTATTAGCCTATATGTGGCAGTCGGGCCTTCATCCTCACGCTGAACGAATCCTCATCATTCATTATGGCGTGGTTCCTGCGCGGTTATTTTCTGAATTGGATATTATTACCATTCTATCCTCTATGTTCTTGCATGGTGGCCTTATGCATCTGGGCTCTAACATGCTCTATCTCTGGATATTTGGGGACAATGTGGAAGACGCGCTGGGAAAATTCCGCTTCTGCGTCTTTTATATCTTGTGCGGTGCTGCCGCTGCAATGACTCAAGCACTGATTGACCCTAGTTCGCAAATCCCGCTGATTGGCGCTTCAGGGGGGATTGCTGGTATTTTGGGCGGCTATATCATGCTTTATCCTAAAGCTACCATCAAAGTTTTTATGTGGGTCATCATCATCATTCGACTGATTAACGTGCCTGCTTGGATTGTCCTCGGCCTTTGGATCGGTGGCCAATTTTTAGCTGTACCAGGCGCCCTTGCCTCAACTGGTAGCGGGGGTGTTGCCTATTTCGCGCATATTGGCGGCTTTATCGCTGGCATGGCATTGGTGCCATTCCTCAAACCTTCCCACATTCCCTTATTCCATCAGCCGCCAACCAAGGCAGCTTGGCAAATCACTCGTTCGGCCGAGATAAAACGAGAGGTTACAAGTCGTTATATCCTTGTGAAAGGGGACAAATCTGGCTCTGTGCCAAGTTTTAAACGGCGGCGCAAAGGACCTTGGGATTAGTGGTCCTGCCCCGGAGCTAATATCTCTGCACCAAATCCCTCATCCTGCACCTGCTTGGCCAAATTTTCGGCGGCGGCTTGCGTCTGATCGGCATCACGTCCCGTCAACACAACAGCCGTTCCAAATTGACCAGGCTTAAACCACGGATAGCTGCCAACAGATATGCCTGGAAACGCCTCTGATATATTCCCCATAATTGTCGCAATCGTGCCCTCGCCAATGGCACATTGAACGGTGATACGTGTGCGTTTCTGGCCTCCCTCCAACTGATCTTTCAGGCCTTCAAACATGGCTTGCATGATAGAGGGCACCCCTGCCATCACATAAACATTTTCCAATTGGAAACCAGGTGCGGCACTAACTGGGTTATCTATTAGCCGCGCATCTTCTGGGATATCTGCCATTTTTTGGCGCGCTTCATTAAATTCAATATCGGTGCCTTCATAATGGTCAAGCAAGCGGCGCACCGCTTCTGGATGACGAATGACGGCCTTGCCAAATGCTTTTGCCACGCTTGCCGTTGTAATATCGTCATGCGTTGGACCAATACCGCCTGAGGTAAAGAGGTAATCAGTGGCTTGAGATAACTCTTTAACGTGACGAATAATGGTATCTTCACCATCGGCAATCACACGCGCTTCAATAAGGTCTATCCCCATCTCATTTAATTGTTCAGCCAGCCAACCAATATTTTTATCTTTCGTACGCCCTGAGAGAATTTCATCACCGATTACGAGAATAGAGGCTGTTTTAATGGTCATAATTACACCCATAATAAGAGGAGGATATCGCCAAAATTTGACAAATGGCTGGCCAATGCTGTTTATATAGCGCCAATCCCCTAGTTGAGAAGTATTAAAGGCAAATTCATGCGATATGAACAAGTAGTCTTACATGGTGAAGAAGGGTTTGAGGGCATGCGCAAAGCAGGCCAGCTCGCCGCATCAGTGCTTGATATGATTACCGAGCATGTAGTGGTGGGCATCACCACTGAAGAACTTGATAAAATTTGCCATGATTATATCACAGCCCATAACGCTGTCCCTGCCCCGCTCAATTATAAAGGGTTTCCCAAAGCAACATGTATCTCATTAAACCATGTGGTTTGCCATGGGATCCCTGGACCAAAAAAACTATCATCAGGTGATATTCTAAACATTGATGTGACTGTGATTTTAGACGGCTGGTATGGCGATACAAGCCGGATGTATTGGGTTGATACGCCGTCTGTCAAAGCGCGGAATCTCACACAGGTGACTTATGACTGCCTCATGAAGGCCATTGATATTTGCCGTCCTGGCGTAACTTTGGGTGATATTGGACACACCATCCAATCTTACGCCGAATCACATCGTTTCTCTGTTGTAAGAGATTTTACCGGCCATGGTTTAGGGCGCGTATTTCACACAGCGCCAACTGTGCTTCACTATGGCCAAGCTGGCAAGGGTCAGGCGCTTGAAGCTGGGATGATTTTCACTATCGAGCCGATGATCAATGCCGGCCGATATGACACAAAAATTTTGAGTGACGGCTGGACAGCTGTCACAAAGGATAAAAGCCTCTCAGCCCAATTTGAACATTCCATTGGCATTACCGAAGATGGCGCCGAAATCTTTACCCTATCCCCTGCTGGTTATAGCTGCCCGCCTTACAAATAAATTCTGCGCTCTTAAGGGAATTTTAACCTTTTCTTGATACAGATCTGAGATGCGATAATGGGAGCATCTGAGATGATAGAAAAAGATGAGGGAATGAAGGGGCATCGCCAGCGCATGCGTGGCAAAATTGTGCGTCATGGCCCCTCGCTGTTAACAGACTTAGAGTTATTAGAGATGATCCTCTATGCAAGCCTGCCGCGCATAGATACCAAGCCATTATCAAAACAGCTTCTCAAACGCTTTGGGAGCCTCACCAAACTCCTGCATGCCGACCCAGAGCATTTACTTGAGATGGATCAGATTGGGCGCACGACCCAACAACATTTCCAATTAATCAACGAATTATTTAACCGTTTGTCATATGAAGCGATTGGCAAAGGCAATATCATCTCACGCTGGCAAGAATTGGAGCATTTTTGCATTCAAAAATTATCGCATTACCCACGCGAAACATTTTTGATGATCATGCTAGATACACAGTTTCGCATGATAGATGTGGTGCAGATGAGCACCGGCACAGTCAACCAAACGATGGTCTATCCACGCGAGATATTGGCAACAGCACTCAAACATCATGCGGTTAATCTTATCATTGTTCACAATCATCCAAGCGGGGACCAACGGCCCAGCAAACAGGATATTGAAATGACAAAGCAGCTGCGCACGACATTGGCTGGCGCACAAATCAGCCTTCATGACCACCTGATAGTTGCAGGTGGTGTGGTGGTGTCTCTTCGCAATCTTGGGCTGATGTAAAAATGCCTATTTTTTAGGCGGATTTTTCTTGTTCGACTTCTGAGAATTATGCTCTGACAGCTGATATTGGATCTCATCGCTGGCCGCTTTGGTGAGCTCTCCTGCCCGGCGCGCACCTTTTAGGATTGCCGGTCGCGCCTTTTCTGCAGCTTGCACAGCAATTTTCCCGGCTTCTCTGCGGATAGTTGGGTTTTGTGCGGCCTTAATAGCAGCTTGTATCAATAAGCGTCGCAACATGACAGAACTCGTTTATAAAGATTCTTTTTGGCATATCATGTTCTGACTATAGCCTTTTTTCCAGAAAAATGATATGCAAGGGCCAATTTTAATTCACAATGTTTGAGGGGTATGTCCTCCTATGATTCCACGCTATTCTCGCGAGGAAATGGCGGCTATTTGGTCACCATCCGCAAAGTTCCAGATCTGGTTTGAAATCGAAGCTCATGCCTGTGATGCCCAAGCATCACTTGGTGTTATCCCGAAGGAAGCCGCACAAGCTGTGTGGGACAGAGGCCAATTTGACATTGACCGCATCGATGAAATTGAACGCGAAACCAAACATGACGTGATCGCATTCCTTACAAACCTTGCCGAATATGTGGGACCAGAAGCACGCTTTGTTCATCAAGGCATGACATCATCAGATGTTTTAGACACAACCCTAGCTGTTCAATTGGCCCGCGCGAGCGATATCCTCATGGCTGGGCTTGACCGCGTTTGTGAAGCTTTAAAGACACGTGCCTATGAATTCAAAATGACACCAACCATTGGTCGGTCACATGGCATTCATGCAGAACCAACAACATTCGGCCTAAAATTGGCTGGCCACTATGCGGAAATGGATAGATGTCGCGCTAGATTAGCAGCGGCCAGAGCCGAGATTGCGACATGTGCTATCTCTGGTGCGGTTGGTACCTTTGCCCATATTGACCCCGCTGTTGAAGCGCATGTGGCCGATAAAATGGGTCTTACGGTTGAACCTGTTTCAACGCAAGTCATTCCACGTGACCGCCATGCGATGTTCTTCTCAGTTCTCGGTGTGATTGCATCGGCTGTAGAACGTCTGGCGACCGAAGTCCGTCACCTGCAACGTACTGAAGTAAGAGAAGCTGAAGAATTTTTCTCATCTGGGCAAAAAGGCTCTTCTGCCATGCCGCATAAGCGCAACCCTGTATTGACAGAAAATCTTACAGGCTTGGCCCGCATTGTTAGAGCCGCTGTTATCCCAGCCCTCGAAAATGTCACCCTATGGCATGAGCGTGATATTTCACATTCATCTGTGGAACGGATGTTTGGTCCTGATGCGACTGTGACGCTTGATTTTGCCTTACATCGGTTGGCCAGCGTCGTTGAGAATTTGCTGGTTTATCCAGAGAAAATGCAAGCTAATCTTGATGCGCTAGGCGGCCTTGTTCATTCACAGCAGGTCTTGCTTGCTCTGACACAAAAAGGCGTCAGCCGTGAAGATGCCTATCGTATGGTGCAACGCAATGCGATGGAAGTTTGGGCAGGCAATGGCAATTATCTCGACCTTCTCAAAGCTGATACGGATGTGCAAAATGCGCTGAGCGATGCTGAGATTGAAGCCTTGTTTGACCTCGACCAGCATTTTAAGCATGTTGATACCATTTTCGATCGCGTCTTTCAGAAGTAAAGGGACAGCCAATGTCACAAGGCAATATGATCTATGAAGGCAAGGCCAAAATCCTCTTTGAAGGGCCTGACGATGACACCATCATTCAATATTTTAAAGATGATGCCACAGCCTATAATGCCCAGAAAAAAGACTCGATTTCACAAAAGGGCGTTTTAAACAATCAAATCAGCGAACATTTGCTCTTGGCCTTAGGTGAGATTGGCATCCCTCATCATTTTATCAAACGCCTGTCTTTACGTGAGCAGCTTGTTCAAAAAGTTGAGATTGTGCCAATCGAGGTGATCGTGCGCAATGTCGCAGCTGGCTCTGTCTGCAGCCGCATCGGGATTGAAGAAGGCACAAAGCTACCAGCCCCGCTCATTGAATTCTGTCTCAAAGATGACGCATTAGGTGACCCGGTGGTGGCAAGAGAGCATATCACATTGCTTGATATTGCCGATGATAAAGAATTAGATGAAATTCTGTATCTCACCAACCGCATTAATGACTTTCTATGCGGCCTTTTCCGTGCCATTGGCGTACGGCTAATTGACTTTAAATTGGAATTTGGTCGCTTAGAGGGTGATGATAGCTATGAAATTATTCTGGCTGACGAAATTAGCCCAGATAATTGCCGTTTGTGGGATGTGAAAACAAACGAGAAAATGGATAAAGACAGATTCCGGCGTGATTTAGGCGGGCTAATTGAAGCCTACACCGAAATTGCAAATCGCCTTGGCATTTCTATTGAACTTGAAGATGACAGCACATCAGGGGACGCATCATGAAAGTAGTTGTGAATATCTCATTAAAAGACGGGGTATTAGACCCGCAGGGCCGCGCTGTAGAACGCTCTCTCGCCTCTCTTGGCTTTGCCGAGGCAAGCAATGTGCGTATTGGCAAGCAAATCACGCTTGATATTGATGCAGAAGATGCAGCACGCGCCCATCAAAGAGCGGCGCGCATGTGTGAGCAAATTCTCGCTAACACCGTCATTGAAGATTATGAGATTACGGTTGAAGACGAATCATGAGAGCATCCATTATCATATTCCCAGGCTCCAATTGTGACCGCGATATGAAGGTTGCTGTTGAGCGTATCACAGGCCGCCGCCCTGACATGATTTGGCATAAAGACACAACGCTTGATGCCACCGATATTGTCATTATCCCTGGCGGCTTTTCATTTGGTGACTATTTGCGGTGTGGCGCCTTGGCAGCACGCTCACCCATTATGGAATCTGTCCTTGACCATGCGAGCCGTGGCGGCGCTATTTTAGGCGTTTGTAACGGGTTCCAAGTTCTGCTTGAGACAGGTCTTCTACCTGGAGTCCTTGTTAAGAATAAGGGTTTGAAATTCGTGTGCCGCGACACAAGCTTGGAAGTCCAAGAGACGGTTGAGTCCCCCTTCACTAATGGATTAACAACAGGCACCTCTTTGACCATTCCTGTCGCGCATAATGAAGGCAATTACTTTGCTGACCCAGAGACTTTGGCAAGCCTTGAAGATAATGGACAAATTGCCTTGCGTTATAGCGAGGGCCCTGCCTTTGGTCCTGCCAATCCGAATGGGTCTTCGCAAAATATTGCCGGTATCTTATCAGCCAATGGCCGCATTATGGGTATGATGCCTCACCCTGAAAGAGCTGCTGACCCCAATTTGGGGCAATCTGACGGCCTAACATTCTTGAAAAGTGCATTAGAGGGGGTTGCCGCATCATGAGCGAAAGACCAATGACATTTGACGATGCTGCCTCAATGGGCTTATCCCAAGAGGAATGGGACCTTATCCAAACGCGTTTGGGGCGCCTTCCGAATTTGTGTGAATTAGGTATTTTCTCGGCCATGTGGTCTGAGCATTGTTCCTATAAATCATCAAAAAAATGGCTGAAGACACTGCCAACCGAAGCATCACACGTTATTCAAGGCCCAGGTGAAAATGCCGGCGTTATTGATATTGGTGATGGCAAAGCGATCATCTTCAAGATTGAAAGCCATAACCACCCCTCTTTCATTGAACCCTATCAAGGCGCCGCCACAGGTGTTGGCGGCATTCTGCGCGATGTATTCACGATGGGCGCGCGTCCTATTGCGTTATTAAATGCGTTACGTTTTGGCGATGCCGACCATGAAAAAACACCTCATTTAATGAATGGTGTTGTCGCTGGCATCGGGGGATATGGGAATTGCATCGGCATTCCGACTGTTGGCGGCGAGGTGAATTTTCACCCCTCTTATAACGGCAATATCCTTGTGAATGCGATGGCAGTCGGCCTCGCTGATAGCGATAAAATCTTCTATTCAGCTGCAACAGGCGCTGGCAATCCTGTCATTTATGTTGGTGCTAAAACAGGTCGTGATGGCATTCATGGCGCCACAATGGCCTCTGCTGAGTTCTCAGAAGAAACCGAATCGAAGCGTCCAACCGTTCAAGTTGGCGATCCCTTCACAGGCAAATTATTGATGGAAGCTTGTCTAGAGCTTATGGCTGCCAATGCTGTGCTATCTATCCAAGATATGGGGGCGGCTGGCCTCACCTCTTCCTCAGTTGAGATGGCATCAAAGGGTGGCCTAGGCATGGAAATGGACCTTGACTTGGTCCCAGTGCGTGAAGACAAAATGTCAGCCTATGAAATCATGCTGTCTGAATCGCAAGAACGCATGTTGATGGTAATTGACCCCGCACAAACGGAAACTGCTCGTGCCATTTTTGATAAATGGGATCTAGATTTCATGCCAATCGGTGTCGTCACTGACACAGGGCGGCTAGTATTGAAGAAAGATGGTGATATTGCCTGTGATATTCCGCTCGCACCTTTGGTGGATGATGCCCCTGAATATGACAGACCTCATAGTGAGATCACCCCAAAAGATAGCTTATCAGGTGACAGGTTGAAAACTGATAAATCTGTTGGAACTATCTTAACCTATTTGATGGCCTCATCAGATCTTGCGTCTCGTCGCTGGGTCTATGAGCAATATGACAGAGATGTGATGGCTGATACTGTTGCGGGCCCTGGTGGTGATGCGGCATTAGTCCGTGTTCATGGGACTGATAAAGCTGTTGCGATTAGCACAGATTGCACACCGCGTTATGTTCATGCAGATCCGTATGAAGGTGGCAAACAAGCCGTCGCAGAGGCTTACAGAAACATCTGTGCGATTGGTGCAACGCCAAAGGCGGTTACGAACAACCTTAATTTCGGCAACCCTGAGCGCCCTGAAATAATGGCGCAAATTGTGGGGTCTGTTAAAGGTATGGGTGACGCCTGCACTGCGCTTGGTACCCCTGTCGTATCTGGCAATGTGTCTCTCTATAATGAGACGGATGGCGAAGCGATCTTCCCCTGCCCTGTGATTGGCATGGTTGGGGTGATGGCTGATTATCGCACGGCTATTGGCAACAAGCTCACTGCCGCAGATGAAGCGCTCTATATAATAGGAGATGAGGGTAACCCAGAATTGGGGGCAAGCCTGATAGCAGAATATTGTGGTGTTGCAGAGGCGTATGCCCCGCCGCTTGTCGATCTTGAAAAAGAGGCTAAACATGGCAGCTTCATGCAACAACTTGTTGCGGATAAATGCCTCTCAGCAGCGCATGACCTCTCAGATGGTGGACTGGCAGTTGCAGCAACAGAAATGGCGCTTGGCACTGACTTTGGTATTGCGTTTTCTGAGGAACTGAGCATTGCTGATGCATTTGGTGAAGCACAAGCGCGGTATTTGGTAGCAACTAAAAATTCTGCTGCATTAGAGGCCGCTGCACAGGCACAGAACGTCCCGCTCCGCAAAATTGGAGTAAGCACTGCTATGTCTGACTTGCAATTTGCGAACGGCGAGACCATATCATTAAAGGATATCGCACACGCCTATGAAGCAACACTGCCTCAGATTGCGGCGCGTTAACCCATAGTTTTGATGAGTTAAAGGAACGTCAAAATGGCAATGGAAGCTCATGAAATTGAAAGACTCATAAAAGAGGCTTTTCCTGATGCCCATGTGCATATCGAAGATCTACGCGGAGATGGTGATCATTATGCCTGCCTTGTAGAAACAACAGCCTTTGAAGGCAAAAATCGTGTGCAACAGCATCAAATGGTTTACAAGGCGTTGGGCGGCCGTATGGGTGGTGAGTTACATGCTCTCGCCCTACAAACACGCCTTCCCAAAGCAGAATCATGACAGACAAAAGCTGACAAGCGAAAAGGTATCACAATGTCACAACAAGCAATCCATGACGCAATTCAATCTGAAGTTCAGTCACAAGATGTTGTCCTATTCATGAAAGGTACACCTATCTTCCCACAATGCGGCTTCTCAGCTGCTGTTGTCGGTGTGCTATCTCATATTGGTGTTCAATTCAAAGGCATCAATGTTCTTGAAGATGATGAGTTGCGCCAAGGCATTAAAGATTTCTCAGACTGGCCAACTATCCCACAGCTTTATGTAAAAGGTGAATTTGTGGGTGGTTGTGACATTATTCGTGAAATGTATGAAACCGGTGAATTACTAGAGATGCTCAACACTCACGGCATCAATGTACAGCCTGGTACGCAAGCTTAAATAATATTGAAGCTGCGTGTTGTTGACACTTCAGCAATGCGCAGCTGAAACCACTCGTAAAATTCTTCTCGGCCAAGAGACATCGCAACACGATGCTCGGCATTCTCCCCCCAAGCTGTAATATCTTCCCGGCTCCGCCAATAAGAGACCGTGATCCCAAGCCCCTCATCATTACGCACAGATTCAACGCCTAAGAAGCCAGGTTGAGATGTGGCAAGCGCCATCATCTTTTCGCTTAGAAGAGAGTACAAATCCTCACCAGACTCGCTTCTTTGATTTGTAAAGATACAAGCGTAATAGGTGTCAGGCCATTGGCTCATCTGTTTGTCCATTAGTGGTTATGTTGTTATAGAATAAAATGGGTTAATCATTCATTGCAAAAGCAAAAAAATAGCGCCCAGTGGGCGCTATTTTATCATCTGTTATGTCTCTCTTAGCGAGAGTAATATTCGACCACAAGATTTGGTTCCATCTGGACTGGGTAAGGCACCTCATCCAAAGTTGGAACGCGCACAAATGTCGCTGACATCTTGTCGTGATCGGCATCAACATATTCTGGAACGTCACGCTCAGTTGAGGCAACACCTTCAAGAACAGCAGGGATAGTCTTTGATTTGTCTTTCAAAGAAATCGTATCGCCAACATTCAACAATACTGAGGCAATGTTACAACGCTTGCCGTTTAGCATGACGTGACCGTGATTGATCAACTGACGCGCCGCAAAAACAGTTGGCGCCATCTTTGAGCGATAAAGCACCGCATCAAGACGTGTCTCAAGAATACCGATAAGGTTTTGACCTGTATCACCACGACGACGAACAGCTTCGCCATAATAGCGCTTAAACTGCTTTTCGCCGATATTACCGTAATAGCCCTTTAGCTTCTGCTTCGCCATCAACTGCACACCAAAATCGGTTGGCTTCTTGCGGCGCTGCCCGTGCTGACCTGGAGCATAGTCACGGTTGTTAAGAGGAGATTTTGCACGACCCCAAAGGTTCACACCTAAACGACGGTCGATTTTATGTTTTGCGCTATGGCGCTTATGATCTGACTTTGGAGCCATCTCTTTTTCCTTTTCTTTTTATTGGCCCGGTAGTGCCTTATGGCCGGGATCCCTACCCTGATGCAGCGATCCACTTTCCCGAGAATGTCGCAAAAATACTGACCTGACGTTAAAAGTCAAGCTTTTGCTTATTGTGAACCCTTATCGCGCTCTAAATTTGTCAAGACACCTTGTAGGGTTCGAATTTCTTGTTTGGTTGGCGTCCCACGCGAGAAAAAGGCTCGCAAATTACGTTTGACAATGGGCGCCATCTCAGCTGTCGCGAAAAAGCCGCGTTCATCAAGCATCTTCTCGAACCGTGCAAAGAAATAATCACGATCTTGAATGGTCGCTAATTCAGGCCACTCATCATTGGCATCATTAGCAGGCTGTGTTGCCAGTGCGGCCATACGCCATTCCCACGCCATCATCAAAACCGCTTGCGCAAGATTGAGACTGGAGAAAGCAGGATTCAAATCAGCTGATACGATAAAATCAGCCATCACAGCCTCGTCATTATCCATACCAGAGCGCTCAGCGCCAAACATATAGGCGACACGTCCGCTGCTGCTTTGCGGTGTCTCGACTGTCTTTTGTGCGGCCTCTCGCGGATTAATAACAGGCTTGACCATGTCGCGCATGCGTGCTGTTGTGGCAAACGCTAGTGTGACATCATGCATAGCTGATGCCAGATCATCATATAACTCTGCAGAGTCCAAGATATCTGTCGCTGAGGATGCCATCGGGGCAGCCTCTGGATTGGGCCAGCCATCACGCGGTGCCACAAGCCGCAACTCATATAAGCCACAATTTTTCATGGCGCGCGCACAGGCCCCAATATTTGCGCCTAATTGCGGACGCAGCAAAATAATCACTGGCGGCGTGACAGTAAGTGTATCTTGTGTCATCTTATGAGGCTGCCTGCGCGCGATGAAGCTTATATCTCATCCCATCCGCCAAGGCGATGACAGAGGCATCAATGATATTGGTTGAGACGCCCACTGTGCGCCACACATGATCAGTATCATCTTTGAATTCAATCAAAACACGTGTTACTGCGCCAGTGCCACTATCGCCATTTTGTGGCTCTAATATCCGCACCTTATAGTCAGTCAATTCAACAGATGACAGAATAGGATAGGCCTCAACTAATGCTTTACGCAGTGCTGAATCAACGGCATTCACGGGACCATTGCCAACAGCGGCCTCAAGATGAGTGGTGCCAGCTACAACCACCGCAGCTGTCGCCTCTGATTCAACTACTAATTCGCCCTTGGCATTAAAACGTCTTTCATCAGTCACACGGAAGCGCCCGATAGAGAAATAATCAGGCACTTCCCCCAACGCTTGACGGGCCATTAATTCAAAGCTGGCCTCAGCGGAATCAAATGACCAACCTTGGAATTCACGTTCTTTAACAGCGGCGATTAATTTATCAATCCGGCTATCTTTGGCATCAATCTCAATTCCCACCTCTTTGAAACGAGCAATCATATTTGACTTGCCGCTTTGATCAGAAATGAGATAGTGCCTGACATTTCCAACGGTTTCAGGCGGCACATGCTCATAGGTGCGTGGGTCTTTTTGCGCAGCAGACGCATGAAGCCCGCCCTTATGCGCAAAGGCCGCTTGCCCAACATAGGGCGCATGCGCATTCGGCATACGGTTTAAACGGTCATCAATTAAGCGCGATAATGACACTAATTTTGGCAGCTTATCTGCTGCGATATTCGTCTGGTAGCCCAGCTTTACCATCAAATTCGGGATCAGGGTGATAAGGTCGGCATTCCCACATCGCTCGCCAAGGCCATTAATGGTACCTTGTACTTGGCGCACGCCAGCCTTCACAGCTGCCAACGAATTTGCAACAGCCAGCCCTGTATCATTGTGGCAATGGATCCCCAAATCAACTTCTGGCAGCGTGGCTTTAACATCACTGACAATGTCAAACACCTCATCAGGCAATGTCCCGCCATTCGTATCACACAAAACGACCCACCGTGCGCCCCCTTCATGGGCAGCTTTCACACAAGCAAGGGCAAAATCACGATTAGCCTTATAGCCATCAAAGAAATGTTCACAATCGAACATCGCTTCTCTGCCTTTATCGACGGCTGCTTTGATGGAATCTCTGATCATTTCAAGATTTTCATCTAAGGAAATGTTCAAAGCGGTCTCGACATGAAAGTCCCATGTCTTACCAACAAGACAGGAGGCATCTGTTTGCGCATCTAAGACAGCATTTAGACCAGGGTCATTTGCCGCAGAGCGCCCTGCCCGCCGCGTCATCCCAAAAGCCACAAATCTGGCATTCTGAAAAGCAGGTGGGGCGCCAAAGAAACTATCATCTGTTGGGTTTGCGCCAGGCCAGCCGCCTTCGATATAATCAATACCAAATTCATCAAGCGCCGTGGCGATAGCAATCTTATCAGCAACGGTAAAATCGATGCCTCTTGTTTGCCCGCCATCTCGGAGAGTTGTATCAAATAAATAGATACGTTCGCTTGTCATTCTCTGGCCCCGTTTACCAACTTTTGCTTTTGAAAGTCTCTGTTTTACTGGAATTCACAACAATACGCAAATGACGTTCTATTGGCGCTGCCAGGTGGTGCCGTCGGCACCATCAAGCAAAATGATGCCTTGCGCTGCTAAGTCATCACGTATGGCGTCTGCTTTGGCAAAATCCTTATCAAGTCGCGCTTGTTTTCGTGCCGCAATATATCCCTCAATATCTGCTTCACTCAGGCCATCACTGGCTGCGGGAGCTTGCAACCATGAGGCCGTGTCTTGTGTTAATAATCCCATCAGATTCGCAGCACGGCGAAGAGACGATGCCGCGTCACCATCCCCCTTATTGGCTAATTTCGCCAATTCATGGAGATGCGACAAAGCCAATGGTGTATTTAAATCGTCACATAAGGCAGATAGAAACGCCTCTGGCACCTCTTTGGCAGGCTCAGCATCACCAACCGCGCGATACAGCCTATCAAGCGCCTGTTTCGCCTCTGAGACACCGGCATCAGAATAATCAAGGGGGGCACGATAATGCGCGTTTAATAACGCATAACGGACCGCCTCACCGCGATGTTTTTCCAAGGCATCTCGGACTGTGGTGAAATTGCCCAATGATTTGGACATTTTCTCACCTTCAACGGTGACATAGCCATTATGGACCCAATAATGCGCCATCTTATCGCTATCATGGGCGCAGCAGCTTTGTGCAATTTCATTTTCATGGTGCGGAAAGATCAAATCCAAACCACCAGCATGAATATCAAATGTTTCGCCTAAATATTTGGCGCTCATGGCAGAGCACTCAATATGCCAACCAGGACGACCGCGCCCCCACGGGCTATCCCATGCTGGCTGCCCCTCCTCAGAGGGTTTCCATAAGACAAAATCGCCTGCATCTTTTTTATATGGTGCCACTTCAACGCGGGCGCCAGCGCGCATCATGTCTAGCGAGCGCCGAGATAGTCCGCCATAATGTGACATTTCTGAAATAGCAAATAAGACATGTCCCTCAGCCTCATAAGCAAACCCCTTTTGAATAAGGGTTTCGATCATAGTAATCATCTCAGCAATATGATGCGTTGCGCGCGGCTCTACATCTGGCTCTTCCACATGCAAGGCCGCCGCATCTTCATGAAAGCGTAAAATTGTCTCTTCACACAAATTATCAATTGTGATGTCCCGTTCGGCAGCACGCTGATTGATTTTATCATCTACATCTGTGATGTTTCGGACATAGGTAACCTGTGGATATAGATGACGCAACACGCGCACTAGCACGTCAAACACAACTAGCGGGCGCGCATTACCAACATGGATATTATCATAGACGGTTGGGCCGCACGCATAGATACCCACATGTTCAGATGCGATTGGCTGAAAGGGCTCTTTGGCGCGCGCTAAGGTATTATAAAGCGATAACATTAGGCTTCTTGTCCTTGCAAACGGGCCATAATGCGCGCTCTGCCGAGGAACGGCAGTAACCCTGCCATCTCAGGACCTGAGGCTTGCCCTGTTAAAGCCAAACGAAGCGGCATAAAGAGCGATCGCCCCTTCTTTCCCGTTTGTTCGGCAACGGCCTTTGTCCACAGCTTCCATGTCTCATTAGTAATGGTATCAGCTGGTAAAAGAGACATAGCAGCTTGGCATAAATCCGCATCTTCAATAACAGGCATAATCGGAGAATTGCACACATCCCACCAAATCTTTGCATCTGATACCGAAGCCAAATTACCGCGCACAGCAAGCCAAAAGGCCGCATCATCAATACCTAATGGCTGAACCCTATCTTTCACCTCATCAAACTCAAATTGCTGCACAATGCGAGCATTAATCTGATGAAGTTCTTGGGGATCAAATTTTGCTGTAGCGCGACCAAAAGCAGAAATATCAAAGCTTTCAATCAACTCTGCCATAGCAGAGAGGGGTTGCACAGATTGCGATGTACCAATACGTCCTAAGACAGACGCTACCGCCATTGGCTCAACGCCGTCTTGTCTTAACTCTTCAATAGAGAGGCTTCCCAGACGTTTCGACAAACCTTCGCCTTCCGCACCAGATAGCAAAGCCAGATGCCCCATTTGCGGTGCAGAAGCGCCTAATGCTTCGAAAAGCTGAATTTGTGCAGCTGAATTTGTCACGTGATCTTCACCACGCAAAATAGCCGTAATCTCATGATCAATATCATCAACAACAGACGCAAGCGTATAAATAACGCGTCCATCTTCACGAATGATCACAGGGTCTGATAGGGATGACATATGATACGCAACATCACCGCGCACCAAATCAGTCCAAGCGACCTCTTCATCCAATAGCTTAAACCGATAATGAGGACGCCGCCCTTCTGCTTCATAGGCTGCTTTTTGCTCATCAGTGAGTTTCAAAGCGGCTCTGTCATAAACAGGTGGTCTGCCAGCATTCAGTTGCGCTTTACGTTTGAGCGCTAATTCTTCTGCTGTCTCATAACAGGCATAAGCGCGCCCTGATTGTAACAACATCTCAAGCGCTTCATCATAGCGCGCGAGACGATCTGATTGGCGATCCTCGCAATCCCAACTCATGCCCATCCATGTCAGGTCAGCACGAATAGCCGCTTCATAAGCAGCCGACGACCGTTCAGTGTCAGTATCATCAATCCGCAACATAAAGGTTCCACCGGCCTGACGTGCAAAGAGATAATTGACTAAAGCCGTACGTAGGTTTCCAACATGCAATTTGCCTGTTGGGCTAGGGGCAAAACGAACTTTAGGCACCATTTGTCCCATGGTGAAGTCTCCTATTGATCAGATGGTTTTGGTAAAAACCCTGATGTGAGTGGCAAGCGTCTATCGCGTCCAAAGGCGCGCTGCGTCATTTTTGGACCAGGCGCTGATTGAAAGCGTTTATATTCCGCACGAAACAGTAATCGCGACACTTTTTCAACAATATCGCGGTCATACCCACGTGCTGTAATTGTGTCAATATCAGCCATCTCTTCAGTCAGCGCGATTAAAATGGCATCTAGGACATCATAAGGCGGCAAGCTATCGGTATCTTCCTGATCAGGCCGTAATTCGGCTGAGGGCGGCCGCGTGATAATCCGAGTGGGGATAGGGTCTGTCTCAGGCCCCAAAGCCCCGCGAGGCATGGTCTTATTTCGCCATTCGCACAGCTGAAATACTTTTGTTTTCCACACATCCTTAATTGGCGCATAACCACCACACATATCACCATATAGGGTGGCATAGCCGGTGGCATATTCTGATTTGTTACCAGTGGTCAGGATCATATGGCCAAATTTATTTGATAACGCCATCAATAAGAGACCGCGCAGACGTGACTGAATATTCTCTTCCGTTACATCACTCTCTTTGCCAGCAAATAGGGCCCCCATCATATCAGAGACGGCCTCCATCCCTGGACCAATAGGGACGGTGTCAATTTGAATCCCAAGGCGGTGCGCCATATCATCAGCATCAATCTTTGAGATATCAGCCGTATAGCCAGAGGGCAGCATTAAACAACGCACCTTATCAGCACCAAGCGCATCAACAGCAAGGGCTGCCACAAGGGCAGAGTCAACCCCCCCAGATAGCCCTAAAGCAACCGCTGGAAAATTATTTTTAGTGACATAGTCGCGAATGCCAAGCATCAACGCGCCATACATCACACCTAATTCATCTTCTGGAGGAGAGATTGCCCCAGTTAGGGTGAAGCGCCCTTCAATATCAGCCTGACAATGCACCAGAGAGACAGTCTCAGACAAAGCCGGTAATTGCGCCGCTAATTGTCCCTTTAGATTTAATGCAAAAGACGCACCATCAAAGACCAATTCATCCTGACCACCCAGCATGTTCACATAGAGAAATGGCAGATTTGTCTCTGTTAGACGCGCCACAGCATGCGCCATGCGGCTATCTGATTTACCAGCATCAAATGGTGAGGCATTAAGCGAAATGATCATCTCAGCACCGCTCTCAGCCTGCGTCTCACACACATCTGGCCACCAGATATCTTCACAAATGGCGAGCCCTATTTTGATCCCTCTGATAGAAACAGGGCCTTTTAAATCACCTTTGGTGAAATGGCGCTTATCGTCAAAAACACCATAATTTGGTAATTCCACCTTATCACGCCTTGCCAAAAGCGCCCCATTATCAATAACAAAAGCTGAGTTATAAAGCTTGCCAGCCTCTGCGCAAGGCGCCCCAACAATCATCGCTGGGCCGCCATCAGATGAGAGATGAACTAATGTGTCAATTGCCTCTGCTACCTGCTGCATAAAATCTGCTCGCAGGACAAGATCATCGCACGGATAACCTGATAAAAACATCTCAGGACTGACAATAAGCTCGGCACCATTGGCAGCCGCCCGCTCTCTTGCTGTGATGAATGACGCAAGATTTGCCTCTACATGGCCGACATGCGCATTTAATTGCGCCATAGCGATAGCAAATTTTTTCATCGCTTAACCTGCCGCATCTTTTGATGGCGCGAGGAGGAATTCACGGCCTAATTTGACACGAGGCACCCCATCATAGGCAATGATATCAGCTGTGGCATAGGTCTCAGTCCATTTCTCAGGCAAATAAGACCCTGTGCCAATCATATCCACAGGCGCCTTTGCAAGCGCGAAAACACGGCATTTATCAGGACCAAAACCACTTGATGCCACGATCTTCACCTTGTCAAAGCCAGCTTGGTTTAACTGTTCTCTGACATGCCACACAGCAGCCGCACTGACCCCTGTCCCCATAAGTTGCTTTAACTCATGTTCACTGCGATATCCCCGAATTGCTTCTGGGACATTCCGCTCTAACACCGCATAAGAAGACTGGGTATCCAATCCTTGGACATAACGACCGCCATGCGTATCAAGACGGATAGCCAGGTGTCCATTATGAGCAAGCTCTGGGAAGGTGCGACAAACCGCAAGCGCGTCATCTACCTCTTGCCCAAAATAATCAACCAACACAGTTAATGGCTTCTCTGGGAATTGCGCATGGAATAACTTTGCCGCAGCAAGAGTAGACCCAGCATAACCAATTAATGCATGTGGCATCGTCCCCATACCAGCGTCATTGCCAAAATAGTGGGCTGTTGCATCTGTTGCACAACCAATAAACCCTTTAGCTTGTGTTTTAAGCTTGGCTTTATTTGACCCCACAGAGGCGCCATAGGCCATCATATGCGCCATATCTTCCCCAGCACAATGCCGCGCATCCATGGCCAAAAAAGCAACATCAGGCAGTTCTACACACATCTGATACGCATTATAGGCAGCAACACAAGCCGCCCCTAGCCGTTGTAAGAAGATAGTTTCTAGATCAACTAACATCGCAAAGGACCCAGTGATAGTCAGCAAAGGTTCCCCTGCCCCGACCCACGCGCCTTCCTTATGCAGCAAATCAATCTCAATTGTCGTATTGCGGCTCTTTGCCATCGCCATTAGCCAGTCAACCGCCAGACGCGGGGCCAAAGTCACGGGACGGCGCATAAACACAGCATAGGTCACAGCCACATCGCCATTTGCCTGCACAATTTGTTTTGTCAGGTTAAAATAGCTGTCTGTTAGCGCAGGCTGATCCTCAACCTGCGGCCCCAAATGTGTCTTGGCATCTTCCATAAAAGGTCCTAGCCTTAGCTCGCCTTCTTCTGTTGAAGCTGGCTGTCACGACGCTTCTTCATCAAATCAGCAATAAGGAATGACAATTCCAATGCCTGACTTGCATTCAAACGCGGGTCACAATGTGTGTGATAACGGTCACCAAGGCGTGCTTCTGTCACTTCTGAGACACCGCCAAGGCATTCTGTCACATTCTGGCCTGTCATTTCAAAATGAACACCGCCTGGATATGTACCATGGGCATCATGCACTTCAAAGAAGCCAGCGACTTCTTTCATCACATCATCAACACGGCGTGTCTTGTAGCCTGTGGAGGCTTTGACCGTATTGCCATGCATAGGATCAGAACACCATACAACCGATGATCCATGTTCTTTCACAGCTTTTACCAGCGGTGGTAACTTCTCAAGCACTTGGTCAGCGCCCATACGTGAAATCAAAGTCAAACGACCAGGGATATTATCAGGGTTCAGCTTATCAATAAGGCGACGCAAATCATCAATATCCATTGTTGGACCACATTTCAGCCCGATTGGGTTATCAATGCCGCTCATATATTCAACATGGGCCCCGTCAATTTGACGCGTCCGATCACCAATCCACACCATATGGGCTGATGTTGTAAACCACCCTTTGGCATCTGTGATGGTGTCGCGCCTCGTCAGGCTCTCTTCATAATTGAGCAATAACGCTTCATGACTTGTAAAGAAATCTGTTTCTCCAATGGGAGACGCTGTATTGGCCGTCAGCCCACAAGCTTGCATAAAGGCAAGGCACTCATCAATACGAGATGCTAATTCTTCATAGCGTTCCGCTTGTACTGTGTCAGTAATATAACCTGTGGTCCAGCTATGGACCTTATGCAAATCTGCCATGCCACCTTGGGCAAAAGCACGCAAGAGGTTCAAGGTTGAAGCAGATTGTTCATATACTTTTAACAGACGTTCAGGGTCAGGGATACGGGCGTCTTTTTCAAACTCAATCCCATTGACCATATCACCACGATAGGATGGCAACTCGATACCACCTACCACTTCGGTAGAGGCAGAACGCGGCTTAGCAAATTGCCCCGCCATACGGCCCACTTTAACGATAGGCAAAGACGCACCAAATGTGAGAACCACAGCCATCTGCAGAAACACTTTGAAGCTATCACGAATATTATCGGCTGAAAATTCGGCAAATGATTCCGCGCAATCACCACCCTGTAACAAAAAGGCTTCGCCCTGCGCTACAGCCCCAAGCTGTTCTCTCAGATTTTGCACTTCGCCCGCAAATACCAAAGGAGGCTTCTTTCCAAGCGTCTCTTCAACTTCAGTCACTTTTGACTGATCTGGATATTCAGGCACCTGAATAATAGGAAAGTCGCGCCAGCTATTTGGTTGCCAGGTCATTTTTGGATCCTCACTTACAAGGGGTTAGGTCTGTGAAATTATAGGCTAGGCAGAGAGACAAAGCAAAGCGAAATCAATATCCCACGTCAAAAAACGACATGACAATGCTAGCTTTCCTGACGAGGCGTCCGCATTGTGACAAATTCCTCTGCAGCAGTTGGATGAATCCCAATAGTGGCATCAAAATCTGCTTTAGTTGCCCCCATTTTCACAGCAATCGCAATCCCCTGCATAATCTCGGCACTATCTGGCCCGACCATATGCACGCCCAGCACAATATCGGAGACCTTATCAACGATGAGCTTCATGTAACTCTGCTCGCCTCGGCCAGACAGCGTGTTCCGCATAGCGCGGAACCGGCTATCATATATTTTCACATCATGGCCTTCTCTGGCTTCGGCTTCTGAGAGACCAACAGAGGCAATCGGTGGCATTGAAAATACAGCGGAGGCAATCTTGTCATGAGAAACCGTGCGAGGCATGCCCCCATAACAACTATCAGCAAAGGCATGCCCTTCAGCAATGGCAACTGGTGTCAAATTCACGCGGTCAGTCACATCCCCCACAGCATAAATAGATGGCACAGAGCTTTGAGACCACTCATCAACAATGATGGCGCCCTTGCTATTCATCTGAACACCAGCGACCTCCAACCCCAGCCCGTCCGTTTTTGGCGCACGACCCGTAGCAGCCATAAAACAGTCTGTTAGGATATCGTCCCCCGTGGCAAAGGTGATATGCTTTTTGTCACCCTCAGCCTTGATGGAAGTAATCTCAGTCTCTGGATGCAAATGAATACCACGGTCTTGCAAAGCCGTGACCATATGGTGCCTGACATCTTCATCAAAGCCCCGTAGCGGTAAATCACCACGATAGACGACATGCACTTCGGAGCCTAACGCATTAAAAATACCGGCAAATTCGAGGGCAATATAGCCCGCGCCTTGAATAACGATATGATCAGGACGGCTTGGTAAATCAAGCGCTTCGTTAGAGGTGATGGCATGTTCTGCCATACCTGGTGCAGGCGGCAGTGCTGGCCATCCTCCAACAGCAATAAGGATACGCTCTGCGCTATAGGCTGTGCCATTCACGGTCACTTCATGCGCACCGGTTATCACGCCGCGCCCTTCAATCAGATCTGCCCCGGCATTTTTTAGAAGAGAGCGATAAATACCCTCAAGACGGCTGATTTCTGTATCTTTCGCAGCGATGAGCTGTGCCCAATCATGTTGCGCGCCATCGATCTGCCACCCAAAACCAGCGGCATCCTCCATTTCACTGGCAAAGCTTGCCCCATAGACAAGCAATTTCTTCGGTACACAGCCGCGAATAACACAAGTACCACCAGGACGGCTTTCCTCAATTACCGCGACTTTGGCACCATGACCAGCGGCGATACGGCCAGCGCGAACACCGCCAGACCCTGCGCCTATGACGATGAGATCATAATCGAAATTCTTATCTTGGCCCATGGCGGCACCCTTTTCCAATAGTCACACTAGATACTATGTAGGAAGTCTATGCGCCTTTGTTAAGGGACAGCTAAGTTCAATTTCACAAAGTTCAGAATTAGGCACGCTCGCACCATCATAACGAACTGGCAATAAACATACATCCTCGATAAGTGAGGAATATATCCAACTCGTCAATTCTTCAAAATTGAGCAAGGCCGTATGAAGCTGTGTGACATCCATGCCTCTGATATTCAAAATATGATAGATGGTTACAGATGCGGCCCCACCGCATACCCCAATGGGACTGGAGCTTGTGGCATGGATATCTTCAACCATCAAAGTAGATAAAAAATTCGCACGCAACGGACCACTGCCATCTTTCGCAAAGCCAACATTGACAAGCAGCCTCTCTTCTTGCGCTGTCGCCTCAATTTTTAATAACATGCCTGATTTTGGCATCTTCATGAGCCATACATGAGGGGGATGGAATTCTATCACATCACATCCAAGATACTCTTGGAGGCCTTCAATAAGGGGGTGTGTCATCATACAACCTTTCACAATCCAAACCGTGATGGTCATAAAACTAGATAGATAATGGCGTGGCTAGTTATGCAGTTGGGGGACAAATGCAAAAAAGTGTCTTTTGGATTCTTTTTTGGACCTCTATCGTCCCTATCTTATGATATCCTATTGCCACCTAAATATTATTCGCAGCTAAAAGGACCATAGAGCCATGATGCAAGATGTCTTTATTCTCTCTGCTAAACGAAGCGCTATTGGAACATTTGGCGGGACCTTAGCGCAAACCAGCGCCAGTGAATTGCTAACACAAATTATGCAGCAATCTATTGCAGAGAGCGGTGTGGCATCTGAGAGAATTGAAACATCTATTCTCGGTAATGTAGTTCACACATCATCAGTTGACCCTTATTTAGCACGTCAATGCGCCGTCAATGCAGGGCTGCCCCATAGCAGTACCGCTATAGCTGTTAACCGCCTTTGCGGGTCAGGCTTGCAAGCCATCATCCAAACGATTATGGCGTTAAAATTAGGTGACATCTCCACCGGACTTGCCAGCGGTGTCGAAATGATGAGCCGCGCACCTCACATCGCGCCTGCTATGCGATTTGGCCAAAAAATGGGAGATACAAGCTTTGTTGATATGCTACTTGGCCCTTTGACAGACCCGTTTGGTCACGGCCATATGGGTATTACAGCTGAAAATGTCGCAGCCAAATATGGAATTACAAGAGAGATGCAGGATGAATTTGCGGTGGAATCCCACCGTCGTGCTGCGGCAGCGATTGATAATGGCTATTTTACAGACCAGATCCATCCGATTGAGGCGAAAGCTGGCCGCAAAACTGTTACATTTGACACGGATGAGCATGTCAGACGTTATGCTGACTTTATTCAAATGGCAAAATTGCGCGCTGTCTTCCAAAAGGACGGTGTTGTCACAGCTGGAAATTCATCCGGCATCAATGATGGGGCTGCGTCTCTTGTCCTTGCCAATGAAGAT
>CALEYP010000064.1 GCA_937924895.1 uncultured Alphaproteobacteria bacterium | reverse complement strand
ATCAGCTTGTCGATGGGCAAGGAAATTTCTGTAATATCGATGGCGATAATTCGGCCGCGATGCGTTACACCGAAGCGCGTATGACAGAGGTCGCACGTCTCTTGCTTGATGGTATTGATGAAGATGCGATTGATTTCAGACCGACTTATGATGGGGAATCTGAAGAGCCAGTACTTCTGCCTGCTGGTTTCCCAAATCTGTTGGCCAATGGGGCGCAAGGGATTGCTGTGGGGATGGCAACCTCTATCCCACCTCATAATGTAATCGAATTAGCGGATGCGTCATTACATCTGATTAAGCATCCCAACGCGACGATTGAAACGCGTCTTGGTTTTGTGCACGGGCCTGATTTTCCAACCGGTGGGCAACTAGTGGAGCCGGCAGACTCGATCCTGGAGACATATCGGACAGGCAAGGGCGGCTTCCGTCTGCGGTCTCGCTATGAGGTTGAGCGTGAAAAAGGGGGTGCCTATCAGATTATTGTCACTGAAATCCCTTATCAGGTCTCAAAATCCCGCCTCATTGAAAAAATGGCAGATATGCTAAATAGCAAGAAGCTGCCATTTCTCGCTGATATTCGTGATGAATCAGCCGAAGATATCCGCATTGTGCTAGAGCCGAAATCGCGCCGGATTGCGCCTGAAGCGATTATGGAAAATCTGTTTAAACTCACCGATTTGGAAAACAGAGTGCCGATGAACCTCAATGTCTTGGACAAGGATGGTCGGCCTGGGGTTTTGAATTTACGTGAAGCGCTGAATGCCTGGTTGGCACATCGCCGTGAGGTTTTGCAGCGCCGGTCAAATTTCCGTCTTGGCAAGATTGCCCGCCGCCTAGAAATGCTCGAAGGCTACATCATTGTGTTCCTGAATTTGGATGAAGTCATTCGGATTATCCGGGAAGATGATCATCCCAAACAGGCTTTGATGGCGCGTTTTGAGTTATCAGATAATCAAGCAACAGCGATTTTGGATATGCGCTTACGCTCATTGCGTCGCCTTGAAGAGATGGAGCTCAGACGCGAGCGAGATGCGCTTATTGAAGAGCAAGAAGGCTTGCATGCCTTGATGGCGAGCGAAGAGATTCAATGGCAAACCATATCATCTGAAATCAAAGAGATGAAAAAGGGATTTGTGAAAACAGACAAACGCCGCACAAGCCTTGGCGAAATCCCTGAAATCGATTTTGACCCAACAGATATCCTGACGGAAAAAGAACCTATCACAGTGATTTGCTCAGCCAATGGTTGGGTGCGTGCGATGAAAAACCACGTAGATTTGGAGCAGGAATTCAAATTTAAGGATGGTGACGAAAAGGCATTTGCCTTCCATGCTGAGAGTACAGATAAGATCTTGGCCTTTGCCGATAATGGCCGGTTCTATACATTAGCCGGTGACAAATTGCCAAAAGGCCGAGGGTTTGGCGAGCCGCTTAACTTAATGGTAGATTTCCCGACAGATGCGAAACTTGTCGCCATGTTCAAGGCTGGGTCTGATAAAATGCTTATCGCATCTGATGCCGGTTACGGATTTGTGGTGGAAACAGAACAGGCCATTGCCCAAACGAGAACAGGCAAGCAAGTCTTAAACCTATCTGGCGGTGCGAAAGCCGTTGCGTGCTGTCCTGCCGATGGTAATTCGGTAGCTGTGGTTGGCGTCAATCGTAAAATGATTGTCTTTGATATTGAGGAGGTGCCGGTTCTTGGTCGGGGCAAAGGTGTAATTTTGCAACGCTATAAAGAAGGGCAATTAGCTGATATTAAGGTGTTCAATAAAGAAGATGGCCTTAGCTGGCAAATGGGCGGCGGTCGTACACGAACCGAACATGACCTTATGACATGGACAGCCAAACGCGGTGGTGCTGGTAAAATGCCACCAACAGGCTTCCCGCGACCTGCACGATTTACTTAGATCTTTATAATTCAGATGTAATGGTCAATGCTTCCCATTGACCATTACGGAAGATTTCCGAAGGCGAAAAACGCCCCTTATATGACATTTTGCGGCTTTGCGCGACATAGTACCCTAGATAGAGATATGGTTTTCCCATCTCTTTGGTAAGCTCAATCATATCCAGGATCATGAAGGTCCCAAGAGACCGGCTCGCTGCGGCAGGGTCAAAAAAGCTGTAGACGGCGCTGAGCCCATCTGATTGATGATCGATCATAATACAAGCCACTAACTCGCCACTCACATCACGATATTCAACCAAAGCAGTTTCGATCGGGCTATTATGGATCATATTGGTGAATTCTTGAAAACTCATCGCTGCCATATGACCATCTTCGTGACGTTGCAGCAAATATTCTTGGAATAGAATATAATGCTCATCTGTCACTTGGCGCGATGAAATATGACGCGTTAGATCCTGATTGCTCTTATAAATACGTGAGAGATTTTTGCCAGCACGATGCTGATCACAAACAATACGGATGGGTGTGCAGGCCTGACAGCTATGGCATACGGGTTTATAAGCCCAATTTTCTACACGGCGGAAGCCTGCAAGTGCTAATTGGTCGTGGAGCGCAGGGTTTTCCGTCAGGTCCAGCGCTAGGCGTTGCTCTTGCAGTCCCTCAATATAGGCGCAATCATGGCTGCGCGTCATGCGCATCCGCAGCGGAAAATGTGACAAGGCGTTGCGAGATTGTTCCATTAATTGAGTGTGAGCTACTTCCCCTAAGCTGACAAGATGCTCATTTAGATTCTTCTGCTAGATGAGATGCGATGTCTGGCGCGAAATAGGTTAAAATGCCATCTGCGCCGGCACGTTTGAAGCATAGTAAGGCCTCAAAGATAGCTTCTGCGCTCATCAGGCCATTATCAACCGCGTGACGCAGCATGCTATATTCACCGGACACCTGATAGGCAAAGGTTGGCATTCCAAATGTTGTTTTCGCGTCTCGCACGACATCAAGATAGGGCATACCTGGCTTGACCATAACCATATCAGCGCCTTCTTCTATATCCATTGCAATCTCGCGTAGGGCCTCTTCTCGGTTAGATGGCGCCATTTGATAGGTTTTTTTGCCATCACCACCAAGTGATTTGCCAGCGCCAACCGCGTCACGGAAGGGACCATAAAACGCTGAGGCGTATTTCGCAGCATAAGACAGAATAAGAACATCGGTGAAACCAGCCTCATCCAAGGCCTGCCTGATTGCGCCAACGCGGCCATCCATCATGTCAGATGGTGCAATAATATCACAGCCAGCTTTCGCCTGTACGATCGCTTGCTGTTGCAGAATGGCCACTGTTTTATCATTCGCAATAACCCCATTTTCCACTACGCCATCATGGCCATGTGTGGTGAAGGGGTCGAGGGCAACATCACAAATGATGCTAAGATTGGGGCAGGCTGCGCGTACCGCACGCACCGCACGGCATACAAGATTATCCTCATCTGTCGCAACTGTGCCATCCTCATTTTTGAGCGCAGCGTCAATTTTTGGAAAAATGGCAATCGCATTAATGCCAAGTGAAACAGCGCGTTGTGCCTCACCAACGAGCTTATCAATGGTATGGCGATAGACGCCTGGCATTGACGCAATAGGATCTTGATGATTATCGCCTTCAATGACAAATAACGGCCAGATCAGGTCATTAACGCTAATCGCTGTCTCAGCCGTTAACTGTCTGATAGAGGCTGATTGACGCAAACGGCGTAATCTTGTGTGCGGAAAAGTTTGCTGAACCATCTCTGACACTCTTTTAAAAATCAATGATGCGATTCTGTGTGAATTTATTCTTATTTGGTCTATCATGACAGGGAAGTAACGCCAAGCTGTTTAGCAAATAGGGGGTTTCCTTGTCTTATATCATTGCCAATCGTTTCGGTTCGGCTGGTCATATTGTACTAGACCGGCCCAAAGCCCTGAATGCGCTAAATATTGAGATGGTGAATGATATTAAATCACACCTCCTTACCTGGCGCGATGATCCTGCTATCGGGCGTGTTATCATATCATCCTCAGCCAGTCGTGCCTTTTGTGCCGGAGGAGATGTGAGGGAAGCTGTGGGTTTGATCGAGGCGGACCCTACTTTATCAGCTGAGCCCTATTTTGAGACGGAATACAGCCTCGACCTTATGATCGCTACCTATCCAAAGCCTATTATATCGCTTGTTGATGGTGTTGTGATGGGGGGCGGTTTAGGGCTAGCTCGCTTATCAGATGTAATGATCACAAGCTATGATATCAAATGCGCGATGCCAGAGACAGCTATCGGCCTCTTTCCTGATGTGGGGGCATCGCATTTCCTACGCCGTATGCCAATTGAAGCGGCGTTAATGATGGGCATGACTGGGACAATGATAGGGGCAGGTGATGCTCATAGTTGGGGCTTAACAGATTATATCGTGGCGGCAGATGAATTTGAAGCGATGACAGAGGCGCTCTCTCATCTTCCAGTAGATGCCACCATCTTAGATATAACGACGATAGCGGCGTCTTATCGCACCAAAGCTCCCCTAGATAAACCCTATAATGCGCTCATGCCTTTGATGAGTGATATCTTCCTAGAAGATACACCGCAAGCGGTCGCAGCGGCAGCGCAGTCAAGTGGCGAGGCTGCTGCCCAATGGTCGCAAGCCCTTCACCAGAAATGCCCAACATCCATTGGTTTGTTTTGGTATATGATGCAGAAACAACCGGCACCGAACTCAGCCAGTGACGCGATCAAGCGTGATTTTTACGTGGCATGTAAGATGATGCGGCGCCCTGATTTTCAAGAGGGGGTAAGGGCGGTCTTAATTGATAAGGACAATGCCCCTCAATGGCACCCAAAATCTTTGTCAGAGATTAGTGATGAGATGTTGAGAGATCTGTTTGATTTTGAAGGCATGTCCCCCTTGCCAGCCTAAGAAATGTCACCTACAACCAGACAGAGATTGATGTAACCCTCGCTTTTTAGTGAAAGATGTATCTGCCATGCGCTTAAGCCAGTATTTTTTACCTGTTCTGAAAGAAAATCCAAAAGAGGCACAAATCGTCTCACATCGGTTAATGCTGCGTGCGGGGATGATTCAGCAATCAAGTGCGGGTATTTATTCTTGGTTACCTTTGGGCTTAAAAGTTCTCTCGAAAATTGAACAAATTGTGAGAGAAGAGCAAAATCGGGCTGGGGCGAATGAGATTAAAATGCCAACTATTCAGCCGTCTGAGTTGTGGCAAGAATCAGGTCGCTATGATGACTATGGATTAGAGATGCTGCGCATCAAAGACCGCCATGACAGAGATATGCTCTATGGTCCAACTAATGAAGAGCAGGTGACGGATATCTGCCGGACACATTTGCGGTCATACAAAGCACTGCCTCTTAATCTTTATCACATTCAATGGAAGTTTAGAGATGAGGTGCGGCCTCGTTTTGGTGTGATGCGTGGTCGTGAGTTCTTGATGAAAGATGCCTACAGCTTTGATATTAGCAAAGAAGCGGCCAAAATTGCCTATAACAAAATGTTCGTGGCGTATTTGAAGACTTTTGCAAGAATGGGGCTGACAGCTATCCCTATGGAGGCCGATACAGGCCCTATTGGTGGTGATATGTCTCATGAATTTATTATTTTGGCTGATACAGGCGAATCTGGTGTGTTTTTCCACAAGGATTGGCTCGATACTAATATGGTGGCAGACATCTCATTTGATGAGGATTTACAGCCTGTTGTTGATCAATTCACGTCTCTTTATGCCAGAACAGATGAAATGCATGATGCGTCACAATGTGATGTGGCAGCAGAAGATTTAATGGAAAAACGAGGTATTGAAGTCGGTCATATCTTCTATTTCGGAACAAAATATTCAGACCCAATGGGTGCCACGGTACAAGGTCCAGATGGAAAGCCTCAAGCTCTTCATATGGGCTCCTATGGCATTGGGGTGTCTCGTCTTGTTGGTGCTATTATCGAAGCAAGCCATGATGAGAGAGGTATTATTTGGCCTGAGGCTGTCGCTCCTTTTGATGTAGCTATTGTGAATTTGAAGCCAGGGCACGAGCAAGCTGATGCAGTCTCTGCCGGTCTTTACCAGTCTGCGCAGGAGGCTGGCTATGATGTTTTGCTAGATGACAGTGCAGATTCTGCTGGTGCGAAGATGGCAACGATGGATTTGATTGGTGTGCCGTGGCAAATCATTCTAGGGCCGCGCAGTCTTGATGAAGGACAGGTGGAGGTTAAATGCCGTCGCACAGGTGCCTCTGTCAAAATGTCGCCAGATTCAGCGCTATCTTATATCAAAGAGCAAAAAAACGCATAAGCTGTATGTAGCTTAAAGAAGGTGTAACATTAAGATGATATTTTCCTCGCTAGAACGGATGATGGCAATGCGCTACATTAGGGCGCGCCGGACAGAGGGATTTATCTCCGTAATCGCTTGGTTCTCGCTGACAGGCATTACCCTTGGTGTGGCAACACTTATTATTGTGATGTCTGTCATGAACGGGTTCCGTGCTGAGCTTATTGGACGCATATTAGGTCTGAATGGTCATTTGGCTGTCTATGCGACTGATGGTAAAGGCCTGAAAGATTTCGATAATGTGGCCCTGACCATATCCGACTTACCAACCATCATTGCCGTAACGCCGCAAATTGAAGGGCAAGTTATGGTCAGCCATAAGGGGCGCAATAATGGTGCTGTTGTACGTGGTGTCAGATGGTCAGACCTCGCAGCACGTAAACCGCTTTGGTCATCTCTGACCGAAGATAATATCGCACAATTTCGCGATGAAGGCGGTATTCTGATTGGAAAGACGATGGCACGGCGCCTTGGTGTGACAGTCGGAGATAGCCTCACATTATTATCATCAAAAGGACGTGCGACCGCACTTGGCTCTGTCCCAGTGCGCCAGAAGTTTAAGATTGGTGGTGTGTTTGATGTTGGTATGCATGAATATGATGCCAATTTCCTCTTTATGAATTTGGAACAATCACAAAACTTTTTTGACCTAGACCAGGTTGTGACAGGATTGGAACTTTACAGCTCAGACCCCTATATCATTAATCAATTGCGACCTGCCTTGGAAAAGCGCTTGCCATCAAATACAAGGCTCTATGACTGGCAAACAAGAAATGCGTCTTTTCTCAATGCGTTAGCGGTTGAACGTAATGTTATGTTTTTGATTCTAACGCTGATTATATTGGTCGCAGCTTTTAATATTATTTCTTCTATGATCATGCTTGTTCGCTCCAAACATGCTGATATTGCTGTCTTGCGTGCGATGGGGGCGGGGCGAGCCTCCATTATGCGTATTTTCTTTATGACAGGGGCATCAATTGGCTTTATTGGCACATTGGTTGGCACAATTCTTGGCGTCGTCTTTTGTTGGCAAATTGATAATATTAAAACGTTAATTGAAGGGCTGTCAGGGGCTGAGTTATTCTCTGCAGAGATTTATTACTTGTCTCAACTACCAGCCAAAATTGAGGCAACAGAGGTGGTAATGGTCATTGCGATGGCGCTGCTATTATCCTTTATGGCATCGATTTACCCCGCGTGGCGTGCCAGCCGCATCGCACCAGCGGAGGTGCTCCGCTATGAGTGATGTCACATTGCAACTAGATGATGTTTGCCAACATTTCAAACAAGGGTCTGATGTTGTTCGTATTTTAAATAATGCGTCCTTATCCTTGCAGAAGGGCGAGGTGACAGCGCTAATTGGTCCGTCTGGCGCGGGCAAAACAACCTTATTGAACATTGCTGGTCTGTTGGAAAATCCAGCCTCTGGCCGTGTGATGATTAAGGGGCATGATGTGGCGCAATTATCAGTGCGCAAGAAAGCGCGCTTGCGCCGGCAGCATATCGGATTTGTTTTCCAAACGCATAGGCTATTACCTGAATTTTCTGCGGTGGAAAATATTATGGTTCCGCAGATGATTAATGGGTTGAATAAATTTGAAGCTCAAAAGCGGGCTATGCAATTGCTGGCCATGATTGATCTTGATGATAGAGCTACCCACCGACCTGGCCAGTTATCTGGTGGCGAACAGCAGCGGGTGGCTATTGCCCGCGCTGTGGCAAATGCCCCAACGATTTTGCTAGCAGATGAACCAACGGGTAATCTTGACCCGCAAACGGGACAGTCTGTGTTTGAGACATTGCAAAAGATTATTAAAGGAACAGGTGCGTCAGCCTTAATTGTCACGCATAACCACGCATTAGCGCGTCAAATGGACCATATTTATGCACTTGAGGCTGGGCGAGTGACAGAAGGGGCGGCCTGATGTCCCACGCTCACTTTGTACATTTGCGAACACATTCAGCCTATTCTCTTTCTGAGAGTACCTTGCGTATTGCAACCTTGGCAAAATTAGCAAAACAAGACCGTCAGCCAGCATTGGCTATCACTGATAGCTTCAATATGTTCGGTGCGTTGGAATTTTCCAAAAAACTTGCTGGTGAGGGTGTCCAGCCGATTATCGGTGCGACGGTGCGATTAAGTGATGCGACAGGGGATGGCGAAGTTGTCCTGCTCGCTAAGGATGAAGAGGGATATATTAATCTATCTTACCTAATCTCTGATGCCCTAATGCAAGCTGATAATACAGATGCCGCTCAGATAAGCATGGACGCCCTAAAAGCACGCCATCAGGGTCTTATTCTCTTAACTGGCGGTGCGAAAAGTGGCTTTATTGCGGGACAATGCGCGCAAGGACAATTACCAAAAGCAAAAGAAAGGCTGTTGGCGCTCCACCAATTGATGGCCGACCGTCTTTACATTGAATTGCAGCGACATGGTCATGCAGAAGAGCGCCAAGCTGAGCCGTTATTACTGGAATTGGCAGATGAGTTAAACATCCCGCTCGTGGCCACCAATGATAATCATTTTGAAACAGCGGACATGCATATTCCGCAAAATGTTTTGACGTGTATTGCAACTTCACAGCGTATCTCACAGCTGACCAATCCTGATCAGAATGAGGAATATCGGTATAAAGACGCAGCAGAAATGCAGGCGCTTTTTGCCGATATTCCCGAAGCGATTGCCAATAGCCTTGTGATTGCACAACGTTGCGCTTTCATGGTGCAAACCAGAGCTCCTATCTTGCCGGCTTTTGAAGCAGGGGACGGGAGCAGCACCGAAGAAGAATTGGCGCATCAATCAAGACAGGGCCTTGCAGAGCGTATTGTTGA
This sequence comes from uncultured Alphaproteobacteria bacterium, assembly GCA_937924895.1. Classification (GTDB taxonomy): domain Bacteria; phylum Pseudomonadota; class Alphaproteobacteria; order Puniceispirillales; family Puniceispirillaceae; genus UBA685. The sequence continues at coordinate 9,862 of CALEYP010000064.1, read as the reverse complement.
GTTAAAAACATCAGGCTCCGAGCTTGTGGCAGATGCTGCAAAAGAACAAATTTATCATGATAGATTGGATTATGAACTTGGCATCATTAATGAGATGGGCTTTCCGGGCTATTTTCTCATTGTGGCTGATTTCATTAAATGGGCCAAAGATCAGAATATCCCTGTCGGGCCAGGCCGTGGTTCAGGTGCTGGCTCGCTCGTAGCTTATGCGTTGAATATTACCAATTTGGATCCTATCAGGTGGGGCCTCTTATTTGAACGGTTTTTGAACCCAGAACGTGTGTCGATGCCAGATTTTGATATTGATTTCTGTCAAGACCGACGAGAAGAGGTCAAGCTATATGTCCAAGATAAATACGGGGCTGATCGCGTAGCCCAAATTATTACTTTTGGAACACTACAGGCGCGTGCCGCTATTCGCGATGTGGGGCGTGTATTAGAAATGCCCTATGGGCAGGTCGACCGTATTGCGAAATTGATCCCAAGTAATCCAGCGAATCCTGTTTCAATTGCACAAGCGCTTGAGAGTGAGCCTGAATTGCGTCAAATGAAGCGCTCTGAAGAGCAGGTTGGGCATTTGATTGATACCGCCATGCAGTTGGAAGGCTTGTACCGTCATGCCTCCACTCATGCGGCTGGTCTTGTTATATCAGACCGTCCTTTACCAGAATTGGTGCCGATTTACCGTGATCCACGCTCAGATATGCCAGCGACACAGTTCAATATGAAATTTGTCGAAATGGCAGGCCTTGTGAAGTTTGACTTCCTTGGTTTGAAAACACTAACGGTGATTCAGCGCGCCGTTGAAATGATTGCAGAGCGCGGCATTGTAATTGATATCGATGCGATACCGCTTGATGATGAACAGACCTATAATATGCTTGCTGATGGTGATACGGTTGGTGTGTTCCAGCTTGAATCTAGCGGCATGCGAGATGTTCTTAAAGGGCTAAAGCCAGATAGATTTGAAGATATTATCGCGGTTGTGGCGCTATATCGCCCAGGGCCAATGGATAATATCCCGACCTATATTGCACGTAAACATGGGCGCGAAGAGGTGCATTATATGCATCCTAAGCTTGAACCTATTCTGGCTGAAACCTATGGCATCATGATTTATCAAGAACAGGTGCAACAGGCCGCCCGTGATTTGGCTGGTTATACCCTTGGTGGCGCTGATATTTTGCGACGAGCTATGGGTAAAAAGATCAAAGAAGAGATGGATGCCCAGCGGCAAAAATTCTCGGAAGGTGCCGCAGAACATAACCAGATTTCAGCTCAATTATCTGGTGATATTTTTGACCAAATTGCGGCATTTGCTGGTTATGGTTTTAACAAATCACACGCTGCGGCCTATGCTCTCGTGACCTACCAAACAGCATGGCTTAAAACAAATTATCCGGTTGAGTTTTTTGCCGCCTCTATGGCGTTAGATTCTCATAATACAGATAAATTAGCGGTCTTCCGTCAAGATTGCTTATATCATGACATTCCGATTTTACCTGTTGATGTGAATTGCTCAAAAGCAAGCTTTGCCGTTGAAGCGCATGACGAGGGGCTTGCCATTCGCTATGCTCTTGGGGCAGTCAAAAATGTTGGCAGCGAGGCCATGGTATCTCTTTGCGAAGAAAGAGACCAGAATGGGCCATTTACCTCCTTGGATGATTTCATCCAAAGATTACCCAAAGATGGGGGTAATAAGCGTCAATTAGAGAATCTTATTCGGTCCGGTGGGTTTGATGGATTGAATAAGAATAGGCGCCAGCTATATGAAAATATTGATCAAATTATATCACAAGCCGATTTTCACAGACGCGAAAAAGCCTCAGATCAGGTCAACCTCTTTGGCGGGTCTGAACAGCAGGAATTAGATGCCATTAAGCTCGCTGATGTGCCTGATTGGAGCGCGAATGATAAGCTGCAGCATGAATTTGCGGCGCTTGGTCTTTATTTATCAGCTCATCCACTTGATAGTTATGCCAAACAATTAGCCCGGTTGAAGACAACACCCTCCAATTTGTTGGAAGACACATTGGCACAGAAGGGGCCTAGCCAATTGAAACTGGCGGGGCAGCTTACATCTGTTCAAGAGCGTGTGTCAGCCAAGGGCAATCGTTTCGCCTTTTTACAATTGACAGATAAAACAGGCGTCTTTGAAGTCACAGCTTTTTCTGAATTTTTAAATTTGTATCGTGAGATTTTGGTGCCGGATACAGCGTTATTGATGCAGGCAGATGCCCGCATTGAGAATGGTCAAGTGCGGTTGCTAGGTGTACGGGCAGAGCGCCTTGATGATGCCATTGCCGCCCATCATGCCGGCATTGGCATTCATTTATCTTCATCGGTAGCGTTGCCAGATATTAAACAAATCTTGAAGCAAGATGGTGGCGGTCGTGCCCCAGTAAAATTCTATGTGAAAGCACAAGGGGAGCGGGTTGAAATCACCTTGCCGCATAAATTTAAGCTCAGTGGCAGTACCCGTCTTGCCTTGGCGAGCCTATCAGGGATAGATACGCTCTCAGAAATCTAGCTCTGCTATAAGAATTTACTTGTCATTGCTTAGGATATTGGGTATCACACACGCAATTCGCACATGGGGTTGGTGGCAGCTGGCAAACAAATCAGCTTGTGACCGTCCGGTGAAATGCCAAGTTTGGTATTTTATTCTGCCCCATGGAGGTTTAACCGGATAACGGAGATAAGATTATGGCAGCACCAGCCTTTACAATGCGTCAGCTATTAGAAGCCGGCGTTCACTTTGGTCACAGCACACGTCGTTGGAACCCGCGCATGAAGCCATTCATTTTTGGCGAGCGTAACGGTGTTCACATCCTAGACCTACAACAAACAGTCCCTATGCTTGGTCGCGCGCTTGAAGCAATGCGTGAGACAACAGCAAAAGGCGGCCGCATCCTATTCGTAGGGACAAAGCGCTCTGCTGCTGAAAAAGTTGCTGAAACAGCAAAGGCATCAGGTCAGTATTTTGTTAACCACCGTTGGTTGGGTGGTATGCTCACAAACTGGTCAACAGTATCACAATCAATCCGTCGCCTACGTGACCTCGAAGGTCGTTTGGATGGTGATGAAGTGCATCAGTTGACGAAGAAAGAAGTGCTTCAGCTAACAAGAGAGCGTGATAAGCTTGAGCTAACACTTGGCGGTATCAAGGATATGGGCGGCTTGCCTGATTTGTTGATTGTGATTGATACAAATAAAGAATCAATCGCGGTAACAGAAGCAAACCGTTTGGGTATCCCGGTTGTTGCGATTGTTGACTCAAATGCAAGCCCAGATGGTGTTGATTTCCCAATTCCAGGCAATGATGATGCGCTACGTGCGATTTCACTTTATTGCGAGTTGTCACAAGCTGCGATTATGGATGGCCTACAGCAGGAATTCATCGCATCAGGTGGTGATGCCGGGGCATCTGCTGAAGCACCAGCTGAAGCAGCTGTTGCTGATGCGCCAGCCGAAGCGGCAGCAGAAGAAGCCTCAGCTTAAGCTGAGTGAGATATTTGCGAGCAGGTTATGGCGACATAGCCTGTTCTTTCCTGTTTAACAGGCTTGGTTTAATTACAAAAAATAGAGGAAAAGACGATGAGCGTAACCGCAGCATTAGTCAAAGAATTGCGTGAAAAATCAGGCGCAGGCATGATGGATTGTAAAAAAGCGCTGAATGAAACAAATGGCGACATGGATGCCGCTGTTGATTGGCTTCGTACAAAAGGTCTAGCCGCTGCTGCAAAGAAATCTGGCCGCGTGGCTGCCGAAGGTCTTGTAGCTGTTGCTGTTGATGGCAATCGTGGCGCGATGATTGAGTTGAACTCAGAAACAGACTTTGTGTCTCGTAATGAAGAATTCCAAAATTTCGCGTCAACACTAGCTAAGCTAGCCCTAGACGCTGATGATATGGATGCGCTTAATGCGATGGCATACCCAGAGACAGGTCGTAACGTTGCTGAAGAACTAACTCAAAAGATCGCAACAATTGGCGAAAATATGACGTTGCGTCGTATGGAAAAAGTCACAGTTGAAGCTGGCGTTGTAGTACCATATCTTCACAACGCAGTGGCTGACGGCCTTGGCCGTATCGGCGTTCTTGTTGGTCTAAACTCTTCTGCAGGGGCAGATGACCTCACAGCGCTTGGTAAGCAGCTTGCAATGCATATTGCAGCAACATCACCAGCCAGCTTGTCAGTTGAAGATTTGGACAAAGACATGGTGGCACGTGAGCGTGATGTTTTGATTGAGCAGGCCAAAGCATCTGGCAAGCCACAAGAAATCGCAGAAAAGATGGTCGAAGGCCGTATGCGCAAATACTACCAAGAGGTGGTATTGCTTGAGCAGACATTCGTTATTGACGGTGAAAGCCGTGTTGCTGATGTTGTGGCAAAAGCTGGCAAAGATGCCGGTGCTGATATCGCAATGACATCATTTGCACAATTCAACCTCGGGGCAGGTATCGAAAAAGAAGAAACTGACTTCGCCGCTGAAGTAGCTGCTCAGCTAGGCAACTAAGTTTGTTGTCATAAGACTTTGAAAACCAGCTGTCTGATAGTCAGCTGGTTTTTTTATATTTTCATTGGTCATAAACCAATTTACCCTGTAACATTGGGCAAATTTTACTCGCATTTGCGACGATAACTATTAGAGCTATTCGATGTCTGGTCAGTCTCAACAATATCAATATAAGCGTGTTCTATTAAAGATTTCTGGTGAATCTCTCATGGGAAGTCAGTCCTATGGGATTGATACAGATATGGTGGCACGTGTTGCTGGTGAGATTGCAGACGTTGTAGCGCAAAATATCGAGGTTTGCCTTGTTATTGGGGGTGGTAACATTTTCCGCGGTGTATCAGGTGCTGCTGCGGGTATGGAACGGGCCACTGGTGACTATATGGGCATGCTGGCAACGGTGATGAATGCGTTGGCCATGCAAAATGCATTAGAGAAAATTGACGTACCAGTCCGCGTGATGTCTGCACTTCCTATCTCAGCTGTTTGTGAGCCTTATATCCGCCGCCGGGCAATGCGCCATATGGAGAAGGGGCGCGTTGTGATTTTCGCAGCTGGTACGGGTAACCCATTCTTTACCACTGATACAGCGGCGGCATTGCGGGCATCAGAGATGAATTGCCATGCCTTATTAAAAGGTACGAGAGTGGATGGGGTTTATGATTCAGACCCTGAGAAAAACCCTGAGGCAAAACGGTTTGATACCTTGTCATATATGGAAGTTTTATCTCGTGATTTGCGCGTGATGGATGCGTCTGCCATTTCACTAGCGCGTGAGAATTCAATTCCTATCTTAGTTTTCTCGATCACAGAGTCAGGCGGGTTTGACGCCGTCTTGAAGCATGACGGTCCGTTTACGATTGTGAAAGAATCTGAATAATCAACCTATTTACAGGAGATTAACATGTCTAATTTGGATATGGATGATGTAAAACGTCGTATGGATTCATCCGTCAATAATTTTTCTGGCGAAATGGCTGGTCTTCGTGCGGGACGTGCTAGTACAGCGATGCTAGAACCCATCACGGTTGATGCTTATGGCGCCCGGATGCCTTTGAACCAAGTGTCGAATATATCTGTGCCAGAGCCACGCATGTTAACTGTATCGGTGTGGGATGCTGGCCTTGTGAGTGCCACTGAAAAAGCCATTCGTGAATCAGGCCTTGGTCTAAACCCTATGGCTGAAGGCAATGTCATTCGTGTGTCTGTGCCAGAATTATCAGAAGATAGACGTAAAGAGCTCGTGAAAGTGGCTGGTAAATATGCTGAGGCAGCCCGTGTCGCTGTGCGTAACATTCGTCGTGACGCGATTGAAACTGTGCGCAAAGATGAGAAGGATTCTGCTATCTCTGAAGATGAGCGTCATGGTTTTGAAGGACAGATCCAGAAGGTCACAGATGACTTTATCTCTAAAATTGATAAAATGTTAGCTGATAAAGAAGCTGATATTACGCAAGTTTAGGGTAGCAATATGGTTCCGCATCATCTTGCCATTATTATGGATGGTAACCGGCGTTGGGCAAAACAACGCCGGCTAGAGATTTTGCGTGGCCATAATCAAGGAAGCACAACCTTAAAGACAATTTCTAAAGCGGCACATGCGAAAGGTATTTCCTATCTCACTGTTTTTGCCTTTTCGACAGAAAATTGGAAGCGTCCGCAGGCTGAGGTCAAGGGTCTCATTGAATTGATGCGTCGCTTCCTCATGCAGGATATGGAAAGCCTGATTACGGATAATGTGAAGCTGCGTATTATCGGGGATATTTCTGTTTTTGACCAGGATTTACAGGCATTATTCCAAGATGCGATGGAACGCACAAGCGTCAATGATGGGCTGAATTTATCAATTGCTATCAATTATGGTGGCAAACAGGATTTAATGCAGGCCTTTGCGTCATTGGTCGGGGATGAGTTGTCTCCGTCGGAGAGCTTAGAGACGGCTGTGAAGTCTCATCTGCAGACCAGAGAGTTACCCAATATTGATTTGTTAATTCGCACCGGCGGAGAATATCGGATTTCAAATTTCATACTCTGGGAATCTGCTTATGCTGAGCTCTATTTCACTGACTGTTATTGGCCAGATTTTTCTGAGGCAGAGTTAGACAGGGCGCTGACTGCTTTTGAAGGGCGCAAACGCCGATTTGGTGGTGATGATTTACCTGAACAAAGCTCTAAGAAAGCGTGAGAGCCTCATGGGTGATGTCACACAGCGTTTAATGGGGATTGCTGTCCTTGTCCCTTTGATTGGCGGCGTTGCCTATGGCGGCCTTCCTTTATTGCTCTCAATTTTCATTATTCAGGCGTTCCTTATTTATGAGGTGGCCTCCCTATTTTCACAAGGCCGCAAGGGGTTTTGGCTATTATTCTGCCTTATTTCCGTTGCGTCACTTGTAGGATATATTGGCGGGACTGATCAGGCGGTGTTGTCTGTTGCCGCTGCGCTTGCAATTGGGGCGGTGTATCTCATCACAAAGAGAGCGTTATATGCCACATTCTTCACATTTGTTTTCTTATTAGCATTAATTAGCTTGTCAAACCTGACAGCATTGCCAAATGCGGCGCCGTTATTTCTTGCTATTGCCTTTGTGATAGCGGCCGGTGATATTGGCGCCTATTTCGTGGGACGTCGTATTGGTGGGCCCAAATTAGCACCAGCGATCTCGCCAGGCAAAACCATTTCAGGTGCCATTGGGGGACTTTTCTTTTCTGTGCTTGCTGCTTTTTTGGCTGCGCCATTTTTGACGGATTTTCATCAAAACCCCCTCATTACGGGCTGCGTTATTGCCATTTTAGGGCAAGCAGGTGACCTTTATGAGAGTTTTGTAAAGCGCCGGCTTTCTGTCAAAGATAGTAGTAATTTGATCCCCGGCCATGGTGGATTTTTAGATAGGTTTGACGGTTATCTTTTTGTTCTTCCTGTTTTTTCCTTCACGCTCCTATAGGCTCTGAGATATGAAATCCATTATCATAGCAGGTGGCACAGGGACAATTGGCGATAATGCTCTATCCCTTATTCGCCGTTATCCTGAGGAGTATCGGCTTGTTGGTTTTTCAGCTCATCAGAATATTGAAAGAGCTGCGTCTATTATTGCCGAATTTCAGCCCGAATTTGTTGCTATTTCTGATGAGAAGCAGGCAGCATCACTCGCAAACCGTCTATCAGGGCCTTGTGAAATCCTAACAGGCGAGGCGGCTATCGATGAGATGGTAACGCGCCCTTGCGATTTAGTCGTGGCCGCTATTGTTGGTATGGCAGGCTTATCATCTACAGTTGCCGCGGTGCGTGCGGGTCAAACCATTGCCTTGGCGAATAAGGAATCATTGGTTGCGGCAGGACATATTGTTATGCCACTTGTTGCGCAATATGGCGCGCGGATTATCCCTGTTGATTCAGAGCATAATGCCATTCATCAATGCCTTCAGGGCCATGATAGGGAAGAGGTCACGAAAATAACCCTTACAGCATCTGGCGGGCCTTTTCTGCGTCATACCATGGCAGAACTGGCAAATGTCACAAGACAAGATGCGTTGGCACATCCTAATTGGGTTATGGGTGCCAAAATTTCTATAGACAGCGCTACTATGATGAATAAGGGGCTGGAATTAATTGAAGCTGCCCATTTATTTTCGGCTGCTGCCGATGAGCTGGATGCGATTATTCACCCGCAAAGCCTTGTGCATGGTATGGTCGATTTCATTGATGGCAGTGTCATTGCGCATATGGCATCCGCTGATATGAAATTACCATTGGCCTATGCCTTTGGTGATAATAAACGGCTCATATCTGGTGTCTCCGCCCTTGATTTAGTCAAGCAAGGGCAATTAGAGTTTCAGGCTATTGATGAAGAAAAATTTAGATCCTACCAGCTTGCGAAACAGGTAATAGGTGCAGATGTCAGCTCTGGTGTTATTTTAAATGCCGCAAATGAGGTGGCAGTGATGGCATTTTTACAAGATAAAATAGGCTTTTTAGACATTGCCGATCTTGTCGAGCGGGCACTAAACGCCCATTTTGAAGGGGAAGCGGCGTCATTAGAGGACGTCTTCCATCTTGACCAAGCGGTCCGTAATTTTACAACAAAACAAATTGAGCTACTGAGATAAAACCTACATGTCTGGCTTTGGCATTATTACTAACATTCTCGCTTTTTTAGTCGTGTTGACGCCTATTGTGTTCATTCATGAGTTTGGTCACTATTGGGTAGCTCGCAAAAATAATGTCATTGTTGACGTGTTTTCCATCGGCTTTGGGCCTGAACTATATCATTGGATTGACCGGAATGGCACAAGGTGGCGTATCGCCGCTCTGCCCCTTGGGGGCTATGTGAAGATGCGCGGTGATGAGAATGCTACAAGTATGACAAGCGAGGCATCTCGCTACATCAAAGGCTCATTCGCAGCCGCCTCTCTACCAGCACGTATGGCTATCGTTGCCGCCGGTCCCGCGGCTAATTTTATCACAGGTATCTTGTTATTTGCTTTGGTCTATATGGCTGTGGGCAAATTATATATCCAGCCAGTTGTAGGTGATGTTATGGCTGATTCGCCTGCCTATGAAGCTGGTTTGCAACCAGGTGATGTTATCTTGGCGGTCAATGGCTATGAGACACCGCAATTTAACGATGTGAAGGCACTGGTATCAGAAAATCCCAATAAGGCACTTGCATTCACCATTGAGAGAGATGGCGGCATTGAAGATGTGATTGTGACACCGCAAGAGCTCTGCTCAGAAGAGATGCGTGTTAAATATGGCTATTTGGGGGTGCAATCAATCACAGGCGATTTCCGGCAATTAGGTGTGGGGGAAAGCCTTTGGCAAGGCACCATTGATAGCTTTGCATTAGCTGGTGCGATGTTGCGTGGCATTGGCCGCATGGCAACAGGTCAATTAAACGAAGGTGAAATTGGCGGGCCCGTTAAAATCGCAAAGATTAGCGGTGATGCAGCACGGGCAGGGTGGGTAAGCTTTGTCATTTTTGTTGCGCTTATTAGCATCAATTTGGGATTGGTCAATTTGTTGCCAGTCCCAGCGCTTGATGGTGGTCATTTAATGTTATTCTCTATTGAGGCCATTCTGCGTCGTCCGCTTTCTGACAAGGTGCAAAACATATTGCTTCGCCTTGGGACGGCATTTTTGATGTCATTGATGCTCTTCCTCATTCTGTATGATAGCTACGCCTCCTTAATCCCAAAATTTTGCCCTTAGCACTGATTTTTGCCAATCATCCTTTGATTTTCTGGCCTGTTTCATCGTACAGTTGAGCAGGATTTATTTATGGGGAGTGTGGGCATGCCGCTCTTAAGATTTTTGGCTATTATCTGTGTAGTGTTAGGAAGCGGCCTGTCA
>CALEYP010000063.1 GCA_937924895.1 uncultured Alphaproteobacteria bacterium | reverse complement strand
GAAATTGGTGGCGATAGGGATGAGGTTGTTGAAATCCTCATTGATGCGGGTGCCATGGAAGCCTATGGGCTTGACGCGTCAACCGTGATCAGCCTGGTCTCAGCCAATAACCAGCTTGTGACCGCAGGCGCGATTGATACCGGCGCAGGACGTCTTGTTGTCAAAGTGCCTGGTGTGATTGAAACACTAGAAGAGCTTGCCAATATGCCCATTAAGGTGGGTGATGGCACCACCATTCACTTTAGTGATATTGCCACCGTCCGCCGCGCCTTTGATGATGCGAATGGCTGGTCACGTGTGAATGGCCAAAGCTCTATCGTGCTTGATGTCAAGAAACGTGTGGGGGCCAATGTCTTGGAAGTAGTTGAGGCTGCCCGCACCATCATTGATGAAGAGGCGCCACTCATCCCAGGCGATGTGAAGGTTAGCTATCTGTATGATGATTCAAAAACGGTTAACACCCTTCTCTCTGATTTAGGAAATAATGTGAGTGCGGCTGTTGTCATTGTGATGGTTGTGATTGTTGCTAGCCTTGGTTTGCGGAACGCAACATTAGTTGGCCTCGCTATCCCAGGCTCTTTCCTCATCGGCATCACCATCTTGTCCTATATCGGCGTCACGATGAATCTTGTCGTGCTATTCTCATTGATCCTCGTGGCCGGTATGTTGGTCGATGGCGTGATTGTGACGATAGAATATGCCGATAGGCGTCTTGCCCAACAGGTGCCACGCAAACAAGCCTATTTAGAAGGTGCCAGCCGTAGGGCCTGGCCAATTATTGCCTCCACTATTACCGCATTGATGGTGTTTTTACCGTTGCTTTTCTGGCCAGGCATTGTCGGCGGCTTTATGAAATATCTGCCGATTACCGTGATTGCTGTGCTATCGGCATCGCTTATCATGGCGCTCATTTTTGTGCCGGTCATGGGTGGTATGTTTGGCAAGAAAGCTGTGACAACAGCCACGCCGCATCGCTCCGCCCCACGCAGCTATCGCTGGATCTTAAAGCGCGCTATTCGATACCCATTTATGGTTGTCCTCGCTGTTGCAGGCTTCATGGTCTTTTCATTTGGCGCCTATTTCTCAGCGGGACTTGGCGTAACATTCTTCCCAGATGTTGAACCAGAGCAGGCAGTCGTGCAGATTTTGGCAAGAGGTGACCTTGCCGCTGAAGAACGTGACCAGCTTGTACAACAGGCAGAGGGACGGATCTTAGATCTGGGCGGTATCACCGCGAAATATGCCAAATCACAACCAGCCTCTGGTCAAGATGCCGCTGACTCTATCGGTTTTATTCGAACCGTTTTTGATGATTGGCAAGACAGACAAAAAGCTACCATTTTGATGGATGATATGCGTGCGCGTCTTGATGGGCTGGCAGGCGTGGATATTAATATTCAGGCACAGCAAGATGGCCCAGGTGGTGGACGCCCCATCAATATTGAAATCTTCAATAATGACCTAAGCATAGCGGCTCGTGCCACCGAAGAGATTATCGCTCTTATGGAAGAGATGGGCGGATTTGTTGATATCTCTGACAGCCGCCCTTTGCCTGGTATTGAATGGACAATCCAAATTGACCGTGATGAAGCAGCCCGTCATGGTGTATCCATTGATAGCATCGGCAATATGGTGAAATTAATCACAAGAGGGATTGATATCTCAGATTATCGCCCAGATGATTCTGATGATGAACTTGATGTGAAATTGCGGTTGCAAAAAGACCAAAGAAATCTTGATAGGCTAGAAGAGCTGCGTATCCCGACAATCACTGGTAATTATGTCCCTCTTTCTGTTTTTGCACAGCTGATCCCGCAACCAAAAGGCGGCGATATCCAGCGTAAAAATGGTAATCGCTTTTATTACATTGATGCAGATGTCGAGGAAGGGCTTTTGCCAGCCACACAAATTGCGGCCTTGCAAACTGCACTGGCAGATATTGAGCTTTCTGGTGATAGCCAGATTTCATTTGGTGGTGAGAATGAAGATATCGCAGAAACACAAGCCTTCCTTGGCTCATCCTTTGCCTTATCTTTATGTTTGATGGTTCTCATCTTGATGATCAAGTTTAATTCCGCTTGGCAAACATTTGTGACCATGTCTGCGATTATCTTGTCATCTGGCGGTGTGTTCTTAGGCCTATGGCTTATTGGTCGCCCCTTTGGTGTGGTGATGTCTGGCTTGGGTATTATCGCGCTTGCTGGGGTTGTGGTGAATAATAATATTGTTCTAATCGACACCTTCAATGAGTTCAGACGCAAGGGTTACACGGCCCAGCAAGCCGCCTTCCATGCCGGTCTAGCTCGTTTCCGCCCAGTGATTTTGACTGCCGTGACAACCATTTTAGGGCTTGTGCCAATGGTGTTTGAACTCACCATTCAATTTGCCGATAGAGATGTGCTTGTTGGTGCCCCGTCGTCACAATGGTGGACAGATTTATCAAGCACCATTGCTGGTGGCCTGACATTTGCAACGATCTTAACGCTCTTAGCCACGCCAGCCTTATTGGTTCTTGGCTCAAATGTGGATGCACGTTTATCGCGCCTCATTGGCCAGCTATCCGCGAGAATACGCAAATCACCGAGGCCGCCAATGGCTGAGCCGGCTGAATAGATTTTGCCATTTCGCGATCTGGGAAACTTCCCTTCGTATCTATAACAATTTTCGTTGCAAACTCCCTTTACTCTCTGACACTGTCAGGGGGATGAGGGAGATTGCGCCATGGCAAATTTAACGAAATTTGATATGTTTATTGATGGTGCATTCGTGCAAGCCAGCGATGGCGCCACATTCCAATCATATGACCCCTCAACAGGCGCAGCTTGGGCAGAAATCCCAGCGGCAACAGCTGATGATGTCGAGCGCGCCGTTGCTGCCGCCAAACGGGCGCTTGACGGCCCTTGGGGACAGATGACACCCACCCAACGAGGCAAAGCCCTTGCTAAGCTAGGAGAGGCGCTTGCCAGCCATTCTGAAGAAATTGGGCAAATAGAAACAAAAGATACTGGTAAGCTATTTAAAGAAACAAGATGGCAATGTACCTATATCGCGGAATATCTTCATTATTTTGCAGGCGCCGCCGATAAATTACATGGCGATACGCTGCCGATTGATAAGCCAGATATGTTTGTTTTCACAGAGCGCGAGCCGCTTGGTGTGATAGCTGCGATCATTCCGTGGAATTCACAGATGTTCTTATCTGCAACAAAGATTGGTCCTGCCCTTGCCACTGGCAACACCATCATTCTGAAAGCCTCAGAGCAAGCGTCTGCCCCGCTCCTAGCTTTTGCTAAATTAGTGAAAGAAGCTGGCATTCCGGATGGTGTCATTAATATCATTTCTGGTTTTGCAGACCCATGCGGTGCCCAGTTAACCACGCACCCTGATGTAGCACGTATTGCGTTCACAGGCGGGACAGCCTCGGCCAAACATATTATTCGTAATTCGGCTGAGAATTTTGCCCAAACCTCACTGGAACTTGGCGGTAAATCACCCTTCATCGTCTTTGATGATGCCGCATTGGATAGCGCCGTCAATGGCTGTGTTGCTGGTATTTTTGGCGCATCCGGCCAGAGCTGCGTTGCTGGATCGCGCCTCTATCTACATGAAACTATCGCTGATGCGTTCTTGGCAAAGCTCACTCAGATAGCCGCTGGCATTACCTTGGGTGACCCGATGGCCGATACCAGCGAAATGGGACCACTTTGCACCATGGCGCAAATCGCCTTAATTGAGCAACAAATTGAAGGGGCCATAGCAGATGGGGCAACGCTTCTCTCTGGCGGTAAAAGAGTAGCACGCGAAACAGGCTATTATTTTGAGCCCACCATCCTCGAATGTCCGCGTCAGGATATGGATATTCTTCAAACCGAGCTTTTTGGCCCTGTGTTATGTGTCCAACGCTTTACAAGCGAAGACGAAGTGCTAGCGCTGGCCAATGATAGTATTTATGGCCTTGCCGCAGGGATTTTCACCAGCAATGCCACGCGTGCGCTGCGGATGAGCAAAGCGATTAGAGCCGGAATTGTGTGGGTGAATACCTACCGTGCGATTTCCCCAATTGCTGAATTTGGTGGCGTCAAACATTCCGGTCATGGCCGTGAAGCCGGTTTTCAGGCCATGTATGATTATACCAAACCTAAAACTGTGTGGATGTCGATGAGTGATGAGCCTATCGCTAATCCGTTTCAGCCTCGTTAAGCCTGATTTTTGTGACATTGAGGAGTTGTAAAATGAAATTTCAACTTGCCATAAATTTAGAGAGAATGGATGACAGCATCTCGATGCAAGCAGTGCGTGACCATACACTTGAGATGGTTAAGATGGCTGATGAAGCAGGCTTTGAGATTGTCTGGGCCGCCGAACATCACGCCATTGAGATGACAATTGCGCCCAACCCATTCCAGCTTATGACGTGGTGGGCGACACATACCAAAAATATCAGACTTGGTGCTGGGGTTGTGAACGCCGCCTATTGGCACCCCATCAATCTGGCTGGTGAAGCTGCCATGATTGACTTAATCGGTGATGGCCGGATGGAATTTGGCATCGGGTCTGGTGCCTATCAACGTGAATTTGACCGCATGCATCCGGGCCTTGATCAGAAAGATGGCTGGCGCTACATGCAAGAAATGCTGCCTGTTGTCAAAGCGCTATGGCAAGGCGATGTGGCGCATGAGGGCGATATTTGGCAGTTCCCCACTTCAACATCTTGCCCCAAGCCAGTCCAGACAGATGTTCCAATTTGGGTGGCGGCACGCTCTCCTATCACCTTTGATTATGCCATTGAACAAGATTGCAATATTATGAGCTGGCCCTTCACCATGCCATTTTCTGAGGCGGAAACCTATCGCCAGCGCTTGGATGACGCTGCTGAAAAAGCAGGAAAGCCTTTCACGCGTAAATGGGCGATGATGCGCCATTCCGCGGTTTATGAAACAGAGGCAGATAAGCAAGAGGCCCTTGATGCCGTCAGATCTGTACTAGCTATGTTTGGCAATTTGATGACCAAAACAGGCGATGTCATCAATGGGTTTCCGCAAAAGGTCCCGCTTGAATCCCTGTCTGGCAATGTTCGCGTTGACCCTGACATGCTCGCTGAAAACCTTATGTTCGGAAGCCCTGATGAGGTGATTGAGAAATTAAGGCTTTATGAAAATATTGGCGTTGATAGCTTTATCTATTATGCCAGCATGGGTTTAGGGTTAGAGGCGCAGAAGAAGAGCCTCGCCCTTTTCATCGATAAAGTTATGCCCGCCTTTCAAGAAAAGGCATAAAGGATACAATAATGAGCTTGGAAATCAGACGTATTATCGAATGGTCACAAACAACATGCAGCGATGGTGGCCGTGATGTCACCCCACCTACAAAGCTGTTTGCCGCCATTGCCATTATCAAAAACCCTTGGTTTGGTCGTGGGTTTGTCGAAGATTTAAGCCCAGAAATCAAAGCCTATTGCCCGATTTTAGGCGAGAGATTAACGACTTGTCTTCTCTCACTCTCTGGTGGCGCTATCGAAGGTGTTGGCAAAGCCTCAGTTGTGGGAATGGGGGGTGAAATTGAACATGGCCAGGCCCTCACCCATTCTCTTTGGTTTGGCAATAAATTACGCGAAGCCATTGATGCCAAATCCTACCTCGTTTTTGCGAATACTAGAGGCGCGGCAGGGACAGCGCTGACCATCCCGCTAATGGATAAGGATGATGGGGGCAGACGCTCGCATTATCAAACCATCCAAACCCATGTCGCAGATGCGCCAGCCGAAGATGAAATCCTTGTAGCGCTTGGCGGCTCATTAGGGGGCAATCCGCATCACCGTATTGGTGACCGCTATAAGGATTTGGCGGATATGGGTCATGATGTTGATAATCCTGCAGGCGTCTGATGCCGGTCACTGATAGCGGCACATTTTATCATACATATGGTAGCCCAGAGACCCCGCCTGTCATTTTCATTCATGGCTTAGGCCTCACGCACCAGACATGGGATAGTTTTGTCCCTGCCTTTGCTGAGCGTTATTATGTCATCACTTATGATTTATGTGGTCATGGGCAAAGCCGCCTTCCTGAGGGACAAGTAACGCTGTCAACTTTATCGCAACAGATCCGCGAACTAATGGATTGTCTGTCACTTCAGGCCGCCCATTTGGTTGGGTTTTCTCTCGGCGGTATGATTAATCGCCGTTTTGCGATGGATTACCCTGATGAGGTGTTATCTCTTGCCATTTTAAATTCCCCTCATGAGAGAGACCCTGCCCTGCAAGAACAGGTTGAAGCTCAGGCTATCGCGTCGGCACAAGGCGGCATTGAAGCCGTCTTAGATGCGGCACTCATCAGATGGTTTACAGCCGGCTTCAGAGATCAACAGCCTGACAAAGTAGACACCATCCGCCAAACATTACTGCGCAATGATACGGAAAATTACGCCAAACATCGGTTTGTGCTAGCCAATGGGGTGTTGGAATTAATCGCTCCTACCCCTGCCCTAACACATCCAACCCTGATTATAACTTGTGAGAATGATACTGGAAGCACACCTGCCATGTCTGAGGCCATTAGCCGAGAGATTACAGGTAGTCAGCTTTTGATTTTACCTCAGTTGCAGCATCTTGGCTTATTAGAAGCGCCAGAGCAATTCATTGCGCCGCTACTATCCTTTTTGCCACAGACGCCTTAAGCAGAGGCGTTGCGATATAGCGCCAGACTAGCGCAAGCCGATAAACATACCATCACCAGCATACCAATCACGCCCACCAAGGGTGTATGGGCGGCCCCTATGCCAATAAGGATAGCACCACCGACCCCGCCCATAATCATAGTCATAGCACCAATCAAACCAGACGCTGTGCCAGCGTGGCGCCCCGCAGCTGCTATCCCCCCTATCGTTGCATTTGCCACGGTGAATCCATTGGCAAATCCAAAGAGCATGCAAGGCAACGCGATCGCAATGGCCGAGACTGAGGCATAATCATAAAATCCCCATAGCAGGAGAAGAGACAGCACTGAGAGACTACATCCTATGAGAACAGTGCGTTCAAGCCCTCTTTCAATCATAAAGAAGCGGTTACACAAATTCCCTATCAAATAACCGCCAGGCGTTAACGCAAACCAGAGCCCAAATGCTAAGGGAGAGACCCCATGCGCATCATAAGCGTAAGGAATAAAAGCATTCAGGGCAAAAAACGCCCCTACTTGAAACGCACTTACGAGCATAAAGCCGCAAAAGACTGGGCGAGATAACACCTCACCATAGCTTTGCCAAATCGCGCGCAGTGATAATGAGTTATCACGCTCACTATGTGTTTCAGGTATCAAAATAAGTGACAAGCTAAAAAGCACTAAACCAGAAGCGCTGATCAAACCCATGATCCCTTGCCAGCCTAAATGAAACACTAAGGTGCCACCAATGGTGAGCGCAAATAATGGCATGACTGCTTGAATTGTCTGAACACTTGCCATTGCTTTTGAAGCATTCATCCGGTCAAAATGATCATGAATGATAGCGCGGCCCATAGATAGGGACGCCGCCGCTCCTATCCCTTGTAAGCATCGATAGAGTAATAAACTCTCAATCGAACCTGCATGTGAGGCTGCGAAGCCAAATATGCCAATCAGTGCCGCCCCAGCAAGGAAGAAGGGTCGTCTGCCGATGATATCTGATAAGGGACCAATGACTAATTGACCAAGGGCAAGCATTGCCAGATATAAGGTCAGTAATTGTTGCACCGCTTGTGAGGAGGCACTTAAATCTTGTGCAATCACAGGCAAAGCCGGCGTTACAACGGTGATGCCCATGGCCGAACTACCTGTCGCTAGCGCGATGATCCAGATAGGAAAAGACGTTGATGGCGTTTGCTGAGGTTGGCTCATCACGTCTCATTTCACCTTATAACTATGTTGAAAACCAAAAATTCTCTTGGCTTTTCTTACCATATATTGTTTTGTTTTTTCACAACAATTCCTATTATTTTATAAGGTCCGTTCATGAAGTGGAACATTGACGATATCCCAATCTTCCTCGCCATTATTGAACATAAGGGCATTACGGCTGCGGCAGATAGGCTTAATATGCCAAAATCGACTGTGAGCCGTACCTTGTCTCGCCTTGAGGCGGATATGAATATACGCCTATTTGAGCGTACAACGCGCCAGCTTCAACTGACGCCAGAGGGTGCATCATTTGCGCCATATGCACAAGCCATCATGGATCAAGCCGCCAAAGCTGAGCAAGCCCTTTCCGGTAAACCTATTGCCCCTCGCGGTATTTTGAAAATTGCCCTTCCGGTGACCTTTAGCCGAGAGATCATCGGCAGCAAATGGCATGATTTTACCACCGCCTATCCAGATATCACCCTACAGATTACGCTTACATCTTATGATGTGAATTTGCGGCGCGATGAGTTTGATATCGCAGTGATTGAGGGGCCTGTCACTGATCATAGTTTGGATGTGACAGAGCTTGTTTCCACGCCTCTCATTTGGGTATCGTCGCCCTATTATAAACGGCAATTCCACTTTGATGATACGGCCTCGTCCTTGAAGTCACATATCCGCTATATTGAGCCACAATATTGCACATCAAAATTATCATTCAAAACACCATCTGGCCGACAATATATAGACACATCAAAACTCATGAGCATCAATGATGTCAGTGCCTTGCGAGACTTAACATTACAAGGAGATGGCGTTGCCCTTCTGCCAGAGCTTTATTGTCTTCCCCATCTAAAACGAGGGGATCTTGTAGAGCTTTGTCCGGAGGTGATAGCTGAGGCACAGCTTGATGTACGTGCTATCACACCGCAAAAGGACAGGCGCTCAACCAAAGCAGAGTTATGTTTGCAATTCATAACAGACTGCTTGGCTGATTATCGCGATATTCGCTAGAAAATATGCGCCTTTGATGCATCAAAGCTAAAGGCAACTTCGTCGCCTAACTCGAGCTCTGGCACCTCAGGTGACGCGAAGCGGAAAGGCGTGCCTGCGGCTGAGATAAGTTCAATGATGGTCTCTGTGCCAAGGCGCTCAATCAGTGTAATCTTGCCTTTAAGCTGGCCTTTTTTATCAAGAACCATATGTTGCGGACGGATACCAAAACGTGCCGCATCGCCCGCCTTTTTCTCTGTTGATACGAGGCGCACCAATTGTGTATCCAACCCCTCACCTGCGAAGGTGGCTTGCCCATCTTTGGTTTTTCCAATAGTGCCGTCAAAGAAATTCATCTTAGGTGAGCCGAGGAAGCCAGCGACAAATTCATTCGCAGGCATATTAAACAAATCCATCGGCGCACCAACTTGCATAACCTCACCATCTTTGAGGACAACAATTTTGTCAGCCAATGTCATGGCTTCTACTTGGTCGTGGGTCACATAGATGGTTGTAGCGCCTAATTGCGAATGCAATTTCGCAATTTCAACACGCGTATCATGCCGTAGCGCCGCATCAAGATTTGATAGCGGTTCATCAAACAAGAATACATCAGGGTTACGGACAATGGCGCGACCAATGGCAACACGCTGTCTCTGGCCACCTGACAGCGCGGCAGGGCGCCGGTCAAGCAGATGTTCCATTTGCAAAATCTTAGCCGCGGCGTCAACACGCTTTTTAATCTCCGCCTTAGCGACCCCCTCAAGTGATAGAGAAAAGGCCATATTATGGAACACTGTCATATGCGGATAAAGCGCATAAGACTGGACCACCATTGCAATACCACGCTTAGATAGAGTCAAATTCATCACTGGTCGGTCTGCAATAACAATCTCGCCACTTGTAAGCGTCTCTAGGCCCGCGATCAAACGAAGCAAAGTTGATTTACCGCAGCCAGATGGCCCAACAAATACAACAAATTCCCCTTTATTGATCTCCAGATCAACGTGACGAATGACATCAACCTTACCGAAGGATTTATTTACGTCCTTTAGTTCAACCTGCGCCATTTAAATCTCCTCGAAGGATGCAGTTAAGTTTTTAAAATCAAAGTGACAACGAAGTGTCTGTGTCTCAGAGATACGGTCAAATACTAGTTCGGTGTCTCCGCCTGTGACTTCGGTCATCTGGTTAGCCGTCATCATAGCAGGCTGTGTCTTACGCCACGCAAGAAAGGCAGCCAATTCCTGATAAACAGAGCCAGCGCGGCCTGCTTCTTCAAGCCCTGCCCTACCCTTATGAGCCTCTGCCACAGGGAGCCATGTCTGGTTAGCCTCTGAAAATCCACCTTGCGGCGCCTTGCTATCCCACACCATTGGCGTACGGCATGTATCGCGGCCTAAGAAGATTGGGGCGAATTCAATACCCCATGGATCTTGCATCTGCTCAACAGGGATATCTTGGATATCAGCACAAGCCAGCTCTTCCCCTTGGAAAATACAAGTGGAACCAATGAGGCTAATCTCTAGCTTCAATAGCAATAATTGCATCGCTTCTTGCTGGTCTTCTGTAAGCCCAAGTGGCGCTAATTGCCGTGTAGCAACACGCGGCACATCATGGTTAGAGAAGGCAAAAGTTAAGCGCCCTGTCTCATTAAAGGCGCCAATGGCTTTCGTAATCGCCTCTTTGAGCCCCGCAACGCTAAGCCCGCCCCATTCCAATAGATTGAAATTATAGGTCGCGTGCAAACGCCCTGGTGCTGTGAAGGTCTGGCTGGCCAAGATAGGATCATCACCATGTAATTCACCCATCAGAAATTTATCACCGTCATAGCTGTCAGCTACAGCGCGAAATGCCTCACTAAATTGTTGAATAGCGGGCTGATTCAATTGGGCTGTATCATGAAGCTGTCTGAAAAAGGGCTGCTGATCTTGCGGCATAGGCCCAGGCACAAAATTCAAATTCGGCTTATTGTCCTGATAGGGCGCCTGATCGGCATTGATGGTATGAACCGCATCGAGGCGGAACCCATCCACGCCCCTGTCAAACCAAAACCGTGCCACATCTGTCAGAGCGTCTCTCACAGCTGGATTGGCATGATTTAAGTTTGGCTGACTTGCCAGAAAATTATGCAGATAATATTGCTGACGTCTTGGTTCCCAACTCCAGGCACGTCCCCCAAAGAAAGACAACCAATTGGTGGGCGCTGAGCCATCATCTTGCGGGTCTACCCAATGGAACCAATCAGCCTTTGGGTTATCTCTGGACTGCCTGCTTTCTTGAAACCAAGCATGCTGATCAGAGCAGTGTGCTGGCACAATATCAATCATCAGCTTCAAGCCTAGATCATGCGCCTTCGCAATCATTTCGTCAAAATCAGCAAGCGTCCCATATTCAGGATTAATGTCACAATAATCAGACACATCATAGCCAAAGTCTTTTTGCGGAGACTGAAAGAACGGGCTAATCCAAATCGCATCAACGCCTAAATTCGCAATATAGTCTAAGCGTGAGGTGATGCCGGGCAAGTCGCCAATGCCATCACCATTACTATCTTGAAAAGAGCGCGGATAAATCTGATAAATCGTTGCAGTTTCCCACCATTTCAAAGCGGTCATGATCAGCCCCCCTTCACTGAGCCAGCAAGAAGGCCGCGGATGAAATAGCGCTGCATCGCCAAGAAGACAATGACAGGAACAACCATTGAGATCACCGCAGACGCATTCAGCAAATGGAGCTGGTCTTTAAAGGTACCTAACTGCGCTTGCAGCCTGATGGGGAACACTAGATCATCGGCGTTATTCGGCCCAATATAGAGTGCCACAATCAAATCATTCCATACCCAAAGAAATTGGAAGATACTAAATGAGGCAAGCGCCGGCACCGACAAAGGCACAATGAGCTTGGTGAAAATCTGCAAATGATTTGCGCCATCAATACGCGCGCTTTCAAGCAACTCACGTGGCAAACCAACAATGTAATTTCGTAGCAAATAGATCGCGAGCGGCAAGCCAAAGGCCGTATGGGTAATCCACAAGCTAGCAAAACTTTTCGATGCAACTTCACAGCTCTTTGTGAGCTCACAATCTGTTAACCATTGATTCAAGGCGGTCGCCCATGAGGCAATGCCGCTGAAACCTTGCAAAATGGGCAAGAACGCGAGCTGGGTTGGCACAACCATCAAAGATACCACAATCACAAATAACCAATCACGGCCCGGAAACCGCATCCATGCGAAGGCATAGGCTGCAAATGCCGCAATGGTAATGGGGATAATCGTGGCAGGCACTGTAACAATGAAAGAAGAGATAAGCGCGTTTGGCACATGTTTATTTTCGAACAAAACCTCTTCATAGGCTTCGGTTCCAAATACAGGATTTTGATCGATAAACACATCTAACTTTTTAGGCTTTGGATTTGTTGGTTCATCAAATGTCCAAGTGAAATCGCCATTGGCCTCAAATACAAAATCACCGCCGCGCACGTCCAAAGCTTCCCCAACAGGTACCAAGCGGCGCACCAATTTTGTCTTATCAGGGTTATCTGGATCAGGCACACGCCCCTTTGTTAGGATCGATTTCACCTCACCAGAGATAAGAAATTCATCTTCGCCACTATTAAGCCTATCAAAGATATTGCCTGTTTTAACCAGAACCTCGTCTGTTTCACCCTTATCGTGGGTGCTAAAGCGATGCCCTAATTCAGTGGGTGTAAAAGCTGTCCAAAAGCCAGATGTTTTTGAGGCAAGCTCAGAGCGCAATGAAGTCGTTACAAGCGCTACAAATGGCACAACCCAAATAAAGACAATAAGAGCCAAGACAACGTGATTTAACGTACGAGTTACCATGATCTATCCCTCCCTTAGCTCAAATCTCTTTGTTCACGGCGAATACGCCACGCATTGAAAATCATATTGGGCACCACTGTTAACATGAGCATGACAGCGATCGCTGCGAACAGGTTGTCCACATTATCACCGCCGATAGACCAGTTATTACGTGCATTTTCCATCATCACAGCAAGCAATAATTTATCATCATCATTTGCTGATAGCGCGTAGGGAATATCGAACACTTTCATAACCATGATGACCAATGTTGTCCATACTACCATGACCGTTG
>CALEYP010000062.1 GCA_937924895.1 uncultured Alphaproteobacteria bacterium | reverse complement strand
GCGCCGCTGTACTAATACCTGCCATCACATGCGATAATAAAATCAATACAGGGATGACAAACCCTACCATCACAGGTAGCACACAGACTGCGATAGCGCCGAGACCATGCCAGCCCCGAATAGCGAGAGGGGGTACACCGCGGGCCGTGTTACCGATATTTTGGAATGAGCGCCGTGAACGAGCAAATAATTCAGCAGCTAATAACGCCATCATCACAAGCAAAGCAATCAGAGATAATTGCGCAGCCGCTGGCATATTATTCATACCAAGCCATACATTAAAGATACCTAATGTGAGAGTTTCAATAGCGAAATAATCAACCGTACCAAAATCTGACACTACTTCCATGAGCACCAGAGATAGACCGGCAATAATAGCAGGGCGCGCTAATGGCAGGCCCACATGCCAGAATAAATGGCGGCCAGATACCATAGCTGCTTCGAATAATGCGCGTGACGTATTATGAAAGGCCGTGCGTGCCATGATATAAATGTAAGGATAGAGGACTGCTGCCATTAACACAGAGGCAACGGGCAAAGAGCGCACTTCAAAAAACCAATAATCGCGTGCCGATTGGAACCCAAAGAGAGTGCGAATGGCGGTTTGGATAGGGCCGGCATATTCCAAAAAATCTGTATAGGCATAGGCAATGAGATAGGCCGGCATTGCCGCTGGCAGCACCAACAACCAGCTTAAAACCTTGCGCCCTGGGAAACGATAACGACTGACTACCCAGGCCGATGACACCCCAAATAATAGCGCTATGAGGCCGGTTCCTATCATCAATAGCACGGTATTGCCGACATAACGTCCCAGTACAGTCTCAACGAGATGGAAGAAAAGTGGCTCAGATGGGGTGAATGCCACCAAAATAATCATTGCTGGCGGGGCTAATAACAGGCCACATAACGCCAATTGTAAGAGCCCCCAACGTGACCGCAATGGATTTGAAACACGTATCATATGTGATGACGAGACCTGTGATTGTTTTGGCTGCGTTTCTCGTACTATAGCGAGCTATCCCTATGGCGCAACAAGAGATGCCTTTTACAGGATTAGTGCCATCAAAGCGCTATAAAAAAACAGGCAGGAAATCCTGCCTGTTCTATCCGTTAAACTTATAGAGGAGTGGTCTATTTTGCCACTTCTTTCATAAAGCGTTCTTTAATCATTACAGGGTCATGCTCAATCACCGGCACTTTAATATTACCTGACTCACATTTTGAAATGATGATTGTCATTTCATCTGATTCGAACGCGGCTTTGACAACATCAGCAGTTTCTTCTGCACTACATTCGATAACATTCTCACAGCCACAAGCGCGAGCAACCTCTGTCATATTGGTCTTTTTCCCTGAATAGGTGATCTGATCACCTGTTGAGCCATAAGAGCCATTATCAATAATCAGAAGAATATAATTTTTGGCGGGGTTATTTGCGATTGTGGGGAAAGTACCAAAATTCATCAAAACCGAACCATCGCCATCAATCACCAAGACCTTTTTGTCCTGCGCTAGGGCAAGACCAAGGCCAATCGACGATGCCAAACCCATCGTACCAAGCATGTAAAAATTGCTTGGCTGATCATCAATCAGATGCATCTCTTGGCTAGGAAGACCAATATTTGTGACAACTAATTTATCAGAGATAAAGGGGACAAGTGTTTTAATCACATCAGAGCGGATCATTATTCAGCTCCTTTCCAGAATGTTGCATCAGTCAAGATCGCCACAGGCTTGCGAGACATGAAACAGTGATTGAGGATGCCATCTAATTCGTTCACATCATCCTTGTGATGGAAGTGATAGGTTGGGATACGGAGTTGATTTAGCAAATCCTTCGTATGCACAGCCATTTCAACCTGACATGCAACAGGCTCACCTACTTCACCACGATAACTAATAAGCATCGGAAGTGGCATACGATAAAATTGTGTTAATGTGACAAGCGCATTAATTGTGACACCAATCGCTGTATTCTGCATGATAATAGCAGAGCGTTTGCCCCCCATAGTCGCGCCGGCACACAGACCAATCCCCTCATCTTCACGGTTACACGGCACATGTGTAAAGCTGTCTGTGGCATCGATTTGATTGAGCACACCAGCGAGCTGTTTACAGGGAACAGATGTAATAAATTCGATCTTGTTCTTCACAAAATCAGCAACAATTTGGTCATTAATTGACATGAGATGCCATACCTTTTCGATTAATCACGATGGTAAAAGAGAAACAAAAAAACTGGCACTTAGGCCAGCAGAAATGATGAGACCAGTTACCTTGTTTCACATCCACAGTAACGCTAAGGCACAGATCTGATCAAGGTTGTTTTAAGGCATAACCTGCCCCACGGACAGTACGCACAATATCAGGGCGCTCTGCCTCGCCATCAGGGGCTTGATTCAAGGCCTTCCGTAAGCGCGATAAATGCGCATCAACCGTTCTATCTTCCACATAAACACCATGCCCCCAGACCGCATCAAGAAGTTGTTCCCGGCTAAAGACTTGACCCGGACGTTCCATCAGCACTGTGAGAAGTTTAAATTCCTTTGGACCTAAATGGATTGGATGACCAGACCGCTCAACAGTCATCTGGGCGTGATTGATAATCACATCATGGAAAGTTTGGACCTGCTGCGTCATTGCTGGATTAGCGCGCCGTAATATGGCACGAATGCGAGCCACTAATTCGCGCGGGGAAAACGGTTTAGTGATATAATCATCAGCCCCCGTATCAAGACCATAAGTTCTATCACCCTCTTCACCGCGGGCAGATAGCATAATGATGGGAATGGCGCTTAAATGATCTGATTTTCGTAATTTCCGGCAGACCTCAATCCCAGAATATTCTGGCATCATCCAATCAAGAACGATGAGGTCTGGCAACCAGTCCTCTGCCAGCTCAATGGCTTCTTGACCATCATGCGCCCGCTTTACCTCAAACCCTTCTTTGGTCAAATTATAATGAAGAAGCTCAAGCTGGTTCGGTTCATCATCTGCGATTAAAATGCGCGTTGTCATATCTCAACTCTCTTTGATGCTGCTGATGTTTTGAGGAGCGGAAATTGTACGGTAAAGCTAGTTGATGCCCCTAACTCTGACGTAATAGAGAGTTCCCCACGATGACGATTGACAATATGTTTAACAATCGCAAGACCAAGGCCTGTTCCGCCTTTTTGCCGAGACCGCGCTTTATCAACGCGATAAAACCGCTCCGTTAATCGCGGGATATGGCGCTCTTCTATCCCGTCACCTTGATTGGTCACCACACAACAGACCTGGCCTTTTTCAACTGGCATCATCTCAATATCAATGATTGAGCGCGGGTGCCCATATTTAATCGCATTTTCAATAAGATTATGCATGACTTCCACGATTTCGTCGCGGTCACCCTTGATACGCGGCACGGGCGCATCCTCTGCAAAACCATCATGAAACTGGATGGTCATCTCTTGACGCGTGGCCCGATCTTTTAAGATTTCAATGACTGACATCATAACCTCACGCACACCGACCTCTTCGTCAGGGACAATATGTTCTTCGACCTCAACGCGCGACAAAGAGATGAGGTCATCAATCAGCCTTGTCATCCGTTTCGCCTCTTCATCCATAATGCCAAGAAAATGAGACCGCATATCGCTTGGCATCTCATCATCAGACCGCATGGTCTCAACAAAGCCGATTAAGGAGGTAAGCGGCGAGCGCAATTCATGCGATACGTTAGCCACAAAATCACGGCGCACCTTATCAAGATTGCGCTGCAAGGTCATATCCATCAACAACACGCTAACCAATGTATCAGACAAGGCAGTGAGCTTGACTCGAAATTGCCGTGTGATGGATTTTTGATGAGAATAGATAAATTCGTGGGGTCGTTTGGCTGTACCGATATTTTTCAGCACATCCTCAAAGGTCACTTGCGGAAATACATCACTTAACTGACGATTGACTAATTCTTCACCCAGCATTTTTGACGCTGCAGAATTAGCATAGCTGATGGTCTGGTCAAACCCGACAAGCAACAACCCATCATCAAGCAATTTTCCAAATCGCTCTACATCTGTAATGGTTAAACCAGCACTATCATCGCTTGGTGTCACAGCAACATAACCCTCTGCTATTGGCGGGCACAAAAACAAGATATCTTAGCATCAAGCTGTGCTCTCCGAACTTTCAAATACTATAGAATAAGCTAATAATAAGCGCATCACCTATTTTCGCACTTGCCCCAAGATAGGCGACACGGTGGAAATGCCGCTGAAATAGCCTACATAAGCGAATGAACCCCTTGCGCTTTTGAAAAAGAGAGCGCTAGAGTAAAGCTGAATTTCCCTCATCTTCAGAGGGTGTAATTACCACTTCAATGACTTATTGATATCATAGGGATCTCTCATGACTGACATTGCCCACTATATTAACGGCCAACTTACCGCTAGCACTTCTGGTCGCTCACAAGATGTCTTTAACCCTGCGACAGGTGAAGTCACAGATCAGGTTGCTTTGGCAAGTGAAGCCGAAGTTGACGCTGCCGTCGCGGCAGCCAAAGCAGCATGGTCTTCATGGGCTGCCCAGCCGGTCTTACGCCGCGCCCGTATCATGGATAAGTTCAAATATATCGTTAATGAACGCGCACAGGAACTGGCAGAAGCCATCTCGGCCCAGCATGGTAAGACGGTTGATGATGCACTAGGTGAAGTTACAAGAGGTGTTGAAGTTGTTGAATTTGCAACCTCTGCTCCTTCATTCATGAAGGGTGAGTTCTCTGAAAATGTTGGCTCTGGCGTCGATAGCCATATGATCCGCCAGCCGCTTTGTGTTGTGGCAGGTATCACGCCTTTTAACTTCCCAGCCATGGTGCCAATGTGGATGTTCCCCGTGGCGCTGGTAACAGGCAATTGCTTTATCCTAAAACCATCTGAGCGTGACCCATCTGCCTCGCTTCTATTGGCACAATGGCTCACAGAAGCGGGACTGCCTGATGGCGTCTTTAATGTGGTTCAAGGTGATAAATTAGCTGTTGATCGTCTTCTCACCCATGAAGATATCAGCGCTGTGAGCTTTGTCGGCTCTACCCCAATTGCGAAATATATTCATCAGACAGGCACAGCCCATGGGAAACGTGTTCAGGCGCTGGGGGGGGCTAAGAACCATATGGTTATCATGCCTGACGCTGATTTAGATATGGCTGCCTCTGCGTTGATGGGTGCGGCCTATGGTTCCGCTGGCGAAAGATGCATGGCCATTTCTGTTGCTGTGCCAGTGACTGATGCGGTTGCTGATGCCTTGATTGAACGGCTTGTGCCGCAAATTGAAGCACTCAAAATTGGACCTGCCTCAGACGCAAGCTCAGAGATGGGCCCCCTTGTGACCAAGGATGCGGTTGCCAGAGTGAATGACTATGTTACGCGTGGTGAGGCGCAAGGCGCTAAAGTGGTACTTGATGGCCGCAACTTTACCCAAGATAAGCAAGGTTATGAAAAAGGGTTCTTCGTTGGCGGCACATTGCTTGATAATGTCACCGAGGATATGGATTGCTACCGGGATGAGATTTTTGGCCCTGTACTATCTGTTGTCCGTAAGAAGTCCTATCAAGAAGCAGTCGACCTCATCCATGGCCATAATTATGCCAATGGCACAGCTATCTTCACAAGAGATGGTGATGCGGCGCGCAGCTTTGCCCAAGATATCGAAGTGGGGATGGTTGGGGTTAATGTCCCAATCCCCGTGCCGATGGCATTCCATAGCTTTGGCGGCTGGAAAGATTCCCTGTTTGGTGAACATCACATGCATGGGATGGAAGGGGTACGTTTCTATACGCGCATTAAAACAACAACCATCCGCTGGCCTTCAGGCATGAGAAGTGACCCACAATTCACAATGCCAACATTAGGATAAGACAGAAAAGGCCCTCAGATGAGGGCCTTTTTTCATGCGTTCAACAGGGTGTCACGATAACTCTGGCAAACCTCGAAAATAGGCAAGAGCCTCTGGGTTCGCCAAGGCGCCAACATTATCGATTTCCTTGCCATGAACAATATCTCTGACGGCTAATTCTGTGATTTTGCCCGATTTCGTGCGCGGAATATCTGCCACTTGTAAAATCACTGCTGGGACGTGACGCGGCGTGGCATTCTGACGAATTTGCGCCTTGATCTTCGTGCGTAATTCCTCATCGATTGCGAGACCGTCTCGCAATCTGACAAATAACACCACGCGTTGATCATCATCCCAATCCTGACCAATCACAACCGCTTCAACGACTTCATCTAAGGCTTCTACCTGACGATAAATCTCTGCAGTGCCGATGCGCACACCACCTGGATTCAGGGTCGCATCTGAACGACCATAGAAGATCATGCCCCCTTGTGGTGTTAATGCCACGCAATCACCATGATGCCAAATATTCTCAAACCGTGCGAAATAGGCTTTATGATAGCGTGCGCCATCCTCATCATTCCAAAATGAGACAGGCATTGACGGATGAGCTGAGATACAGACAAGTTCACCCTTCTCGTCTTCAAGCGGCTCACCAGCGTCAGAATAAACGCGCACATCCATTCCAAGGAGGCGTTTCTGGCATTGCCCGCGATAGACAGGGTCAATGGGGCTACCACCCACAAAACAGCCAATAATATCAGTACCGCCAGCAATTGACGCAAGGCATATATCTGACTTCCAATTCTGGTAGATATAATCAAATCCCGCTGCTGCGAGGGGAGACCCCGTTGAAAAAATAACACGCAAATCATCTAAATCAGCAACGTCACACGCTACCAATCCTGCTTTGGCGCAGGCATCGATATATTTGGCAGAGGTGCCGAAATGCGTGACTTGTTCCGAGGCGATAATCTCAGCAAACCGGCTGGCGCCAGGATAGAAAGGGGAGCCATCATACAGGACAAGGCTCGCCCCACACATCAAGGCTGAGATAGACCAATTCCACATCATCCAGCCACAAGTTGTGAAATAAAAGAGCCTGTCACCTTCTTGGACATCACCTTGCAATTGCAGCTCTTGCTTATGACGTATCATCGTGCCACCTACCGAATGCACAATGCATTTTGGCAAGCCGGTGGTACCTGACGAAAACATAATATAGAGCGGATGATCAAAGGAGACACGCGTGAATGTCAGCTCTTGCGGCTGATAGGGGGCACAAAATGCGTCCCATGATATCGCGTCTTTATGTGTGGCATGAGGCGCGTCATCACAAAGCGAGAAATAAATCAGTTTCCGCGCAGTTGGGATAGCTTCTAAGAGCTCTTCTCCCAATGGCAAAGACGGGAAAGATTTCCCATTATAGTAATAGCCATCAGCACAGAGTAGTAAGGTCGGTTCGATTTGCGCGAGCCTATCCATCGCTGCGGCAAATCCAAAATCTGGTGAACAGCTTGACCAAATCGCGCCAAGCGAGGTGGCCGCCAACATAAAGGCAATTGTCTCTGCGGTATTCGGCACAAGGCCGGCCACTCTGTCGCCTTTTGTTACGCCCGCATCACGCATTGCTTGCTGCAGACGAGACACAGTGTGCTGTAAGTCATCATAGGACCAGCTATGACGTGTCCCATCCTCACGATGGAAAATAATCGCTTCATCCTCGCCTTGGTAACGCAGCATATTCTCAGCAAAATTGACTTGCGCGTCAGGGAAAAAGGCCGCTTTTCGGATATCATCATCATGATGATAAGCTATCGCACCAGCTTCTCCGATTATATCGGTAAAATCCCAGACACTGCGCCAAAAGCTGTCTTTATCAGACACTGACCATGCCCATAGCGCGTCATAGGACGAGAAGTCTCCCATCCCCTCTTCGCGCAGATAATTCATATAATGGGCTAATAAGCTTTCTTGTGATTGTTGGTCAGAAGGAGACCATAGCATGTCATCCATCGAGGGAACCTCCGCATATTTGGCAGCAGGTTATCCCATCGATTGATAGGACGCAACCTCCTGTGCCGCGCGGTAAATAGCCTTATCGGTGACCTCGAGATCATCATCTGTGAGGGCTAAACATGGGTAGAATTTACCTGGGCTCTTGAAGATACCATTGGCACGTAAGGCTTTGTTGAAAACCATATTTGACTTTGCATCAGCCGCCTTCACATCGCGATAATTGCGCACATCATGGTCACAAAATAGCACATCAAATAATGTCGGTTGTCCAACAATCTGATGGGCCACCCCGGCCGCATCAAGATGGGTTTCAACCATCCCCATCAGTGTTTCACCTAGCTCATAAAGCCGCTCATAAGCGCCTTCACGGCGCAGAATTTCCATGGTCTTTAACCCTGCAATAGAGGCCACTGGATTGCCTGACAAGGTACCAAGCTGCATGAGCCAGCCCTCTGCCCCGACGGCTGATTTATCAAAGTGAGCCATAATATGTTTTGGCCCAGCAATCGCCGCAAGCGGAAAGCCACCACCAATGATTTTACCAAAAGTCGCAAGGTCGGGCGTCACACCATAATGGGCCTGCGCCCCTTCATACGCAAAGCGGAAACCTGTCACCACTTCATCAAAGATCAATAAAATGCCGGTTTCATCGCAAATTGTGCGTAGCCCCTCAAGGAAGCCAGGCACAGGCGGGATAATACGCTGCAATGGCTCAACAATGATAGCAGCTAAGTCATCTTCATATTCCGCAACTAATGAGCGTACAAATGCCAAATCATTAAAAGGCGCCACCAGCATATCAGCTTCTACAGAGGCAGGAATCCCAGCTGAATCCGGCACAGCTTGCGGAAAATTCACCATTCTCTCTGGGGCAAGGCTCATTTGCGCCTCAGCACACATGCCGTGATAGCCGCCCTCAAATTTGAGGATTTTGGACTTGCCGCGATAGGCTCTGGCCAAGCGCATTGCATACATATCTGCTTCACCGCCGGCAGACACATAACGAATTTGTTCAGCACATGGCACCGCACGGCATATCTCTTCGGCAAGCGCCAAACCATCTGGGTTGTTCGCAAAGAATGTCATTCCCTTGCCAACCTGCTCTTTGACAGCTTCAACCACTTCGGGGTGGCCATGCCCTAACACCATGGGGCCGGACCCAATCAGATAGTCCACATAGCGGTTGCCCTCACTGTCAAAGACATGTGCGCCCTCACCGCCTGTGATGAAAATGGAGGGATCAAAATTCCCAAAGCCACCCGCCGGCAAAACCGTTTGCGCACGTGACTTCAAATCAGCAAGAGAGGAGGAGATATGTGACATTATACTGACCTTTTCCCATTCAGCCTTGAATTCAAGAGATATGTGACAAAGACGCGCCTAACTTATCTTCGTTTGGCGTCACGCCAAGTCCTGCACCGTCTGGCACCGTGATGCACCCTTGATGGCGGACAGGCAGGCTGTCATCTAATTTCGGAGAGACATAGGCTGATAAGTCACACACATTCATAACATAATTTGGTGGTGTTGATGCCCCCACATGCAACGCCGCAGACGTTGTGATATCTGAGCCCCATGTATCTTCAATACACATCTTTGTCCCAAGAGAGACACAGAGGTCGCGCGCTTTGCGCAGTGCGCTGACACCGCCAAATTTTGATAATTTCAATGCGCCTGCATCCATACAGCCAGCCTCATAACCTGCTAGCAAGCTATGCGTATCAAAGATATTTTCATCTAGCTTCATCGGTAGGCCGGTGGCTTGGCGAACACGCGCACAATCAGTGATTGTCGCACAGGGTTGTTCCAACATGATATCAAGATGCGCCACAGCGCGGCCGACCCGCGTGGCATCAAGGCTTGTTGCCCCGCAATTCCAATCACCATAGACCAAAGGACCAGCGCCCACGGCTTCTCGCACAAGACGAAGTCTCGCAATATCGGCCTCATTATTTTTGTCTGCCCCTAATTTGACCTGAAACTGTGTCATACCAGCGGCTTGTTCCTCTTTGGCAATCCGTGCCATTTCTTCGGGGGCAATACAGGTAATGGAATGATAAAGCGGTAATGGTGCCTGATAATGACCCCCAAGATATTTATAGAGCGGTAATCCTGCCGATTTCGCTGCAATATCATGCAAGGCGATATCAAGGGCTGATTTTGCATAAAGGTGACCTTGCAAATAATGATCACAAGCGGCCATCACCACCTCAGGATGTGTCGGATCTGCACCGATTAACACAGGGGCTAAATGCTCAATCGCAGGAATCACGCCATCGGCATAGGCCGGCAAATAATGCGGGATTGGGCAAACCTCTCCCCAGCCAGAATGGGTGCTATCTGTATCAATACGAAGTATCGTTGACATCACTTCATCACATGTTTTTCCCTCAGCCATGTAATAAGTCTCATGGCTTTTTAGCGGTACCTGCCAACATGTTATTTGTGTGATTTTCATAGCACCCTCTCCTTAGTGAACCTGCCTTACGCATCAGTGCGTGGCAAAGCGCTTGTGGGGTCATACAGCGCATCAGCATGGACCGTGGCCTTGCGTGATGTGCCATGAATGATAACCTCTAGCTCTGTGCCATCTTGGGCAGCATGTGGCTTAAGATAGGCAAAGGCTAACACCTTACCAATTGTCGGGCCATAGACCACAGAGGCTGTCGAGCCAACAACGACCCCATCTAAGAGCACGGCCTCACCGCCATGACCATAAATATCGCCATCTGTCTCAATGGAAAGATACGCGCATATCCATGGCATATCTGCGCCTTGCAACGCGATTGTGTTCTCTTTGCCGACAAACTCTTTATCAAGCTTCACGAACCGCATGACGTCAGCTTCTGGCAAGGTGACTTCATTTGTCAATTCACCCGCCCCTTTAAAGGCCTTTTCCATACGCATCGCATTCATCGCAAAAGAGCCATAATCCGCCATATTATGGGCTTCCCCAGCGGCTGATAGGGCTTGATAGACATCTACCATACCGTCGCGTGGGATATGTA
This sequence comes from uncultured Alphaproteobacteria bacterium, assembly GCA_937924895.1. GTDB lineage: Bacteria > Pseudomonadota > Alphaproteobacteria > Puniceispirillales > Puniceispirillaceae > UBA685. Next base: position 2,112 of record CALEYP010000062.1, on the reverse strand, counting down.
ACTCCCACCCTAATTCACCAGCATAAGATAAACGAAGCGCCCAGAGCTTATGGCCGGCAATCGTGATCTGCTGAGCTGATAACCATTTAAAATTAGCATTATCGAGCGGGGCATCTGTCACTTGTTGCATGATAGCGCGACTTTGTGGCCCATTGATGGCCAACGCACCCCAGCTTTCTGAAAGACAAGTCACGGTGATATCAGCCTCACCCTGATGACGGGCGAGGTGATCCAATAAACGCTGTTCAAAGAAGGCGGCACACACAAGATAATAGCGTGCGTCATCTAGCTTCACGATTGTTGTCTCAAGCTCAATCCGACCTCGTTCATTCAACATATGTGTGAGGCCAATACCACCAACCTTTTGTGGTAGGCGGTTCGCTGTCAGGCGATCGAGCAAGCCGCCTGCATCTGGGCCGGAGACTTCAATTTTGGTGAAAGCTGAAATATCCATGATGCCAGCGCTTGTGCGAACTGCGGCTACCTCTGCGGCGACAAGATCGTCAACCACAGTGTGGCGGAATGAATAGTGATCTTCTTGCGCGACACCATTTTTGGCAAACCAACGCGGACGCTCGTGACCATAAACCTCTTCATAGACAGCACCTTTTTGCTTTAACAGATCATAAAGCGGGCTTGGCTTAATCGGACGACCGGCTAGCCGATTGAAATGCGGGAATGGGATTTCATGGCGCAGACAATAATCTTCCTTCGCCTTAATCACCTGCCACTCTTTATTTGCATAGCTGCCAAAACGACGTGGATCGTAATCACGCATTGAAATATCAGCCGCGCCATGCACCATCCATTTGGCTAGTTCGCGTGTCAAACCTGGGCCCCAGCCAATGCCGATTTGCGTGCCACAACAGCACCAATAATTCTTGACCCCAGGGGCCGGACCAATCAATGGGTTGCCATCTGGCGGATGGCTGATAGCGCCATGCACTTCACGCTTAATCCCAAGCTCCGCAAACATTGGCATCCGTTCCATCGCATTTTCAAGCCATGGCATGATGCGATCATAATCAGCTTCAAACAGCTCATTCTCCGCTTCCCATGGGCAATGATCTTCCCAAACCGTATTTGGATTTTCTTTTTCATAGATACCAATCAAGCCTGATTTCTGTTCCATACGGATATAGCCAGACACCATCTTATCATCACGAATCACAGGCAGTTCGGCATCTAAATTTTGAAATTCTGGAACAGTGTCAGTCACGAGATAGTGATGCGTCATTGATGTCATCGGTAATTGTAAACCGGACCATTCGCCCATCTGGCGCGCATAGGTACCGCCGGCATTCACTACATGCTCACATGTGATAGAGCCATAAGGCGTCTCAACCAACCATTCTCCTGACGGCAAACAAGTGATGTTTGTTGCTTGGCACCGGCGAATGATTTTGGCGCCCAATTGACGTGCACCTGTGGCCATGGCTTGCGTAACACCTGACGGGTCAACATGACCATCATCTGGTGTATGCAACGCCCCTAACACCCCATCAAGATTATAGTAGGGATGCAATTCTCTGATCTTAGCAACATCAACCATCTCAATGTTGAACCCAAGTGAGCGACCAACTGACAAAGTATGGCGCAGCCAATCCATCTCATCTTCAGTATAGGCAAGACGAAGTGAACCACAGCCATGCCAAGTAACAGAATGACCTGTCTCAGCCTCTAAGGCGCCAGAATAGAGATTGATGTTGTAGTCAACACATTTCCCAAGCGAGTAGCTAGATGTTGAATGTGTGATTTGCCCTGCCGCATGCCAGGTTGAACCTGATGTCAATTCTGCCTTTTCTAACAGAACCACATCGCTCCATCCTTCATGCGCTAGATGATAGGCCAAACCACAACCCATCACACCACCACCGACAATCACAACACGAGCATGAGACGGTACTTGAATATCCATAATGACACCATTTTCAAAATTTTTTTGCCAAAGTTAATTAGGGTGAAAACAGATAAATATTCGCCCTAACCAACGCCATGATCAAACAATTATACCAATATTTGAAAAAAGCAAAACATTTGTTTGCTAATCACATCAGGCTGCGGTAATTTTTACAACATGGAACAAGCGCGTATTGAACATATTATCGACCA
>CALEYP010000061.1 GCA_937924895.1 uncultured Alphaproteobacteria bacterium | reverse complement strand
TCTGCCAAAGCTGTTTCTGGAATCACACCAATACCAACCAGTAATAAATCACATGTGATATGCCGCCCATCGGCGAGCGTCACCCCTGTGATATGCCCCTCTTCTGCGGTTAATGATGTAAGGCCTGTGCTGGTTAGGATGGTGACATCATGACTTTCATGCAAGGATTGATAATAAGAGGAAATAGACGGCGATGCGACACGCGCTAGGAGGCGGTCAGCCGCTTCCACCACGGTCACAGATAAACCATGTTTGCGCAGGCTCGCAGCGGCCTCTAGGCCAATATAACCGCCACCGACCACAACCGCTTGTGAGGCATTTGCCAGGTCTGCTTTTAAGGCTTTGGCATCCGCACCATCGCGCAAGACATGGACCCCTTTGGCGTCCATCTCAGCCATTGGCAGGCGGCGCGGCGCTGCGCCAAGGGCTAGGATCAATTCATCATATGATTGGTGCGTGCCATCAGACAGATGTACTGTCTTATCTGCGCGATCAATCGCAGTGACAGCCACCCCATCTTTGAGTGTGATATCTTGTTCAGTAAACCACTCAGCCCGACGCAGATAAAAGCTATCCTCTTCGGCAGAATCTGCGCTAAGATAGGCTTTTGAAAGGGGCGGCCGTTGCAAGGGCACACCTGCTAAGCGGTCAATCACGGTGATAGGATCTGATGATCCCAATTGCCGGAGCTTTTCAGCGCAAGAGATACCAGCGTGGCTGGCGCCAATAATGACATAATGAGGCATTTTTCGTCTTCTCTGGTCAAAAATCCACTTTCAAATCTGCAAGACTGGTGATAGCACCAGTATTATCAGCCACAAAGTAAATTTGGCATGCAAGATAAAAATATCCACCCCCACCAAACAGGACTGACATCATGACAGATCGTCCCTATTACCAAAATTATATTAATGGTCAATTTGTTGATGGCGGCGCAGGCCGCCTAGCGGTTGATGACCCCGCTGATGGCAGCATCTTGGCAGAGATCGCGCTGGCTGATGCGGGTGATATTGACCGTGCCGTCCAAGCCGCAAAAGCCTGTCATTTGGCGGGCGATTTCGCTGGATTACGGCCGGTACAGCGGGGCCGCATGGTTCGCGCTATGGGTGATTATCTGCTCGCCAACTTAGATGAGATTGCCACCTTGCTTACCAAAGAGGCGGGGAAACCTTACTGGGAATCGGTTATTGAGATTGAAGGCGCGGCTCGTTACTTTGAATATTATGGTAATCAGGCTGAGACGGTTGAAGGGCGCTCTATTCCGCTTGGCGCTGATTATTTTGATTTCACCATCTATGAGCCAGTTGGTGTCTCTGCGCAGATTATTCCGTGGAACTATCCCATTGAAATGACAGCCAGAGGTATTGCCGCCGCACTTGCGACAGGGAATGCCTGTGTGGTGAAGACCCCTGAATTAGACCCGCTCAGCTCTATTTATTTGGCCAAAGCCGCAGAAGCCGCTGGTTTGCCAGTAGGCGCGTTGAATATCCTATGCGGCCGAGGCGCCGATGCTGGCGCAGCACTTACCGCGCACCCAGACATCAATCAAATCGTCTTCACAGGCTCGGTCCAGACAGGCATCCATGTCGCCACAGCAGCTGCGCAAAATGTGGTACCTTGTGTCCTAGAACTGGGTGGTAAATCAGCCGCTATCGTGTTGCCTGATGCTGATTTAGATAGCGTGATTGACTCAGTCAGATGGGGCATCTTCTTTAATGCCGGTCAGGTCTGTTCTGCGATGTCACGCATGATTGTTCACCCAGCGATTCACGATGAGATGATTGACCGCCTAGCAGCGCTCGCCGGCTCTTTATCTGTAGGCCCTGGCATTGAGCGCACCGAATTTGGCGCCAATATGGGGGCGATGGTCTCCGAAGGACAGCGTGATAGAGCGGTCGGCCTTGTTGCTGGCGCCCAATCAGAAGGCGCACGGGTTGTAACAGGCGGACATAAAGCCAACCGTCCTGGCTGGTTCTTAGAGCCCACTATCATTGATGGTGTCACGCCAGATATGACCATCGCTAGCGAAGAGGTGTTTGGCCCCGTATTATCAGTGTTAACCGCTGAGACAACCGCTGATGCGATCGCCATTGCCAATGGCACACCGTATGGGTTGGTCAATGGTATCTTTACCAAGGACATTGATGAAGCCAACCGCGCGGCACGCAGCTTGCGCTCTGGCCAAGTCTTCATCAATGAATGGTTTGCTGGCGGCGTCGAAACACCCTTTGGCGGCTATGGTAAATCAGGCTATGGCCGTGAAAAAGGCCGTGAAGCCTTGTGGAATTATGTTCAAACAAAGAATATCGCCATGCGGATTGGCTAAGCGCCACCACATCAAAGATAACAATGAAAAAGCGGGACAATCCCCGCTTTTTTTGTTAGCTCAGCCAGAATAGCGGCGTGAGTTCAAGCGCCGCATAATTGGCTTTATAATTTGATGAATGCCAATCAATCACAAAAATAGCGACACCGATGAGAATCGCGAGCAAGCCATAGGTCGCAAGGCGCTTTTTCTGTTGGGAAAGCTGTGAGGCATTCACCTTATTGAGCAATGTCCAAATAATCGCCCCGGTAATGAGGAATAACCCTCCACCCATTAACACCGTATCTTGCAACATTTTGGTCCCCTTCACCCTTATCCTAGCGGTCATTTTTGCAGTTTTTACCATAGTCATAAAAATTAGTTCTACAAAATGGAAAATTAATACTCAATATTTTCAATGGCTTAATTAGTTTTTCGATTTATCTGCGACATTTTGGCACCAAATCTATTGCCATGCGCGTCGATTGTGTTAGCTTTTGTAACACTATCGGGGAGGAGCCACCTGTCTGCCAACGTAGACGTGATAGGGTGGTCGATAAAAATAAGTAGGACGTTCTAGAACGACGAGTTTGGGAGTGTCCTAATGTCATTCATTAAAAAAATGCTGCTTCCTGCAGCAGTCCTATCAGTCCTACCAGCCGTTGCAAACGCCGCAGAAAATTTGGCGCAAGACGACTTTGTAGGCATCAGCTTCTGGCTGATTTCAATGGCCCTTGTGGCTTCAACAGCGTTCTTCTTCTTGGAAACAGCCCGTGTGGCTCCTAAGTGGAAGACATCATTGGTTGTATCAGGTCTTGTGACTTTGGTAGCAGCTGTCCACTATTTCTACATGCGTGATGTATGGGTAGCAACAGGCGACACACCAACAGTGTATCGTTATATTGACTGGCTCATCACAGTGCCGTTGCTCATGATCGAGTTCTACTTGATCCTACGGGCTATCACAAATGTATCAGGTGGCGTATTCTGGCGTCTAACAATCGGTACATTGATCATGTTGATCGGTGGTTACCTAGGTGAAGCAGGTTACATCAACGTAACTGTTGGTTTCATCATCGGTATGGCTGGTTGGGCATACATCTTGTATGAAATCTTTGCTGGTGAAGCTGGCAAGGTTGCTGCAGATGAAGCCCCTGCTTCAGTGAAGTCAGCTTATTCAACAATGCGTTGGATTGTAACAATTGGTTGGGCGATTTATCCGCTTGGCTATTTCTTCGGTTACATGGCTGGTGGCGCAAGCATGGAAAGCTTGAACATCATCTATA
>CALEYP010000060.1 GCA_937924895.1 uncultured Alphaproteobacteria bacterium | reverse complement strand
GATATAAGCCACGCGCTACGTTGAAATACATGTAGTGGAAATAGATACGGAAATAATTCTTCCGTACATTTTCAAACAGCTCTGCCAAAGTTGGCGGTGTGGCGCGTGTTTCGTCATCTTCTCCATAGACAAGCTCTTTACGAAACGCGGCTTCCACACGCTGATTGCGGAATTGCAGGCCCGGTAGCTTGATCCCCACTGTTGCGAGCAACACGGTACCAAATAAAGCCCAGAAAATGGCTGCGGTCACAAGCGGCGCGGGGATAGCCCCAACAAATGGCAATTCTTGCACATGAACAGACAATGATAAGAGAACAGGCAGGAACGCAAAGAGCGTCATCACGGAATCTACAATATTGACACCAAGCCCTTCCATGATACCAGCAAAACGCATGGTATCTTCTTGGATACGCTGAGACGCCCCTTCAATGTGGCGCAAACGCTTCCAATGAAAGGTATAGAAATCATTCATTGCTGTCCGCCATCTGAAGATATAGTGCGAGACAAAGAAACGTGTCAGCACATAAACAACCATCCAAATAGACGCAATCTCAAAGAAGGTACCAATCAGCCCCATCAATTCTGAGACTGGCACAGATTCCTCGCCGCCCAAGGCCGTTTGTAAGCGGTCATAAAAGGGCCGATACCAATTATTAATCGCAACTGATACCTGCACGCTGAAATAAGTGGAAAACAAAATCAGCATTGAGCCAGCGAGTGACCATAATTGCCATCTATGCGGGCTATAGACGAACCAAAAACCACAAAAGGCGACACAAATAACGATATAATATAGGTAAAACCACAAAAATTCGTCTGTGACGAAATAGCCGAGGCCGATAATCGGGGCCGCGCCCTCTTCTGCAAATTGGAACCCAAGGGCAGATCCGATGTCAGCGCCGACCGTGTACCAAATTGTCACTACAAATGCGACCCAAAGCACAGCACTCGAAAATAGGAGTTTGGGCTTCGGGAAAAATGAATCAAACATTATATTGTCTCCCTCACTGGATGCAGCTGTGGCGATTATCACTTCTTCAGCTGTAAATCTTCATCCTCTAAGTCACCATGGATTGCCATTAAATTAACAAACCCTAATGCAATGAATATAGTTAACATGGCGGTACCACCATAAGAAATCAATGGCAGAGGCACGCCGACGACTGGCACAATACCTGTTACCATCGCGACATTGACAAACACATAGAGGAACAAGGTGCCACTCACCCCGATACAGATCAGCCTGCCAAAACGATGATGAATGCGCCAAGATAGTCGCAGGATTGATAGAAAAATCAGGAAATAGATACCAAGCACAACAAGGTTACCCACAAGTCCAAATTCCTCACCAATCATCGTAAACACAAAATCTGTTTGTTTTTCCGGCAAATAGTTTAATTGGCTTTGCGAGCCCATCAAAAAACCTTTGCCAAAAATACCCCCCGATCCCAAAGCGATTTTTGATTGTGTGATTTGAAATCCCGCCCCAAGCAAATCATCTTCAGGATTAAAGAATGTCAAAATCCGTTGCTTCTGATAATCATACAGATTAGCCCATAACACAGGCAGTGAGGCAATCGCTGCTGTCATCAACATGGCGATATAACGATAAGGCATACCGGCGGCGAATATGACAATGAGCCCGCCTAGTGCAATCATCAAACTGGTTCCTAAATCGGGCTGAATGACGACCAATGCAAAAGGAATAGCTATCAGGATAAAGGGCGGTATATAGGTTAAAAATGATGATAGCTGGTCATATTGCCTATCTGAGAAATAACGCGCTAGGGCAATCACAACAGCTAACTTCGCAGGCTCAGATGGTTGAAAATTGATAGGGCCAATTGCAATCCATCTCGTGGAGCCCTGCCCAAAGCCGATAACCTGCAAGGCTATCAAAACCAAAATCGCGGCGATGTAAATCAGATAGGATGAGTGATAGACTAATCTTATCGGCACAAACATGATGGAGAACATTAAAAAGGCACCAAAGGCGGCCCTCATAATATGGCGCTCTGCCCACGGGCTCCACGAGCCTTGAGATGCCGAATAGAGGGCTAATGCCCCAATAAGCGCCAAGGTTGCAACCGCTAGCACCATCAGCCATGGCACAGATATCATTCGTGCAATGATTAAGCGGATCATACCCCATTTACCTTTATTGTTTGCGCCAGGATATCACGCGCAATTGGCGCTGCCATAGAGGATCCACTTCCCCCATGCTCTACTACCACAACAGCAGCATAGCGCGGATTTTTACGCGGAGCGCATGCGACGAATAAGGCATGATCACGTTCTTTCCAGGGCCGGTCAATATTCTCTGTAATCCCCGCCTCACGCTGTTCTTTTGTAATACGCTTAACCTGCACAGTGCCTGTTTTCCCAGATAAGCCGTGATCTTTTAGATCATAACGTCTTGCTGTTCCTAGCGGCCCTGTTAGGACCGCATCCATCGCTTTTTTGACTGACGCCACGATAGAGGGTGAGATATTCAAAGGCGCAAATTCTGGGATATCATTGCTTTTCGTCAAGCGAGGGGTAATGGCTCTCTTCCCATCTGCCAATCTTGCCATCATCACCGCAAGCTGCATTGGCGTTGTCAAAACCAATCCTTGGCCAATACCTGCCACAATCGTCTCCCCTGGTGTCCATACCGTGCCACGCTCAATCTTTTTCCAATCACGATTAGGCATAATGCCGACCTTTTCGAAAGGCAGGTCAAGGCCAGAAATTTCACCCAAACCTAAACGCCGTGCCATATCATGAATACGGTTGATCCCAGTTTTAAGCGCAATTTCATAAAAATAGACATCACAAGAACGCTCAATCGCTTGGCTCATATTCACTGATTGATGCCCATCATCAAACCAGCAGTGGAATTTACGATCGCCATATTCCATATGCCCTTTACAGGTGACACGCGTGCGCGGGGTAATGACCCCTGCTTCAAGCGCAGCCGCTGCTACAACCATTTTAAAGGTAGAACCTGGTGCATAAAGCCCAGAGATGGCTCGATTTAACAGAGGGGTTCGGGGATGCTCACTTAACCGTCGCCAATCACGGCTCAGCAATCTGTCAGAAAATAAATTCGGGTCATAGGACGGGGCTGACACCATCGCCAACACATCCCCATTGGTGATATCCATGACAATGGCCGCACCTGATTCAGGGGCCACATACCGATCTTTCTCATCCTTCAAAACCACATCATCGCCAGCAGCAAAATGGGCACGCACCTCTTCGTTTTCCGCTAGGGCCGCTTGAATCTCCCCTATATCTTTGACGATATCGCTACGTCCTCTGCGCAGCCTATCAAAGGCAAAAGACTGAATTTCAGTATTTAAGGTTAGCTGGGCATCTTCGCCTTGTGCAGGCAACCGATCAGGAATGATGCGCACCGCTTTGCCAAGAGAATTCATCTCAATACGATCAAGGCCAGGTGTACCTCGTAATGCTTTCTCAAGCGTATATTCAATGCCAACTTTCCCCGTACGTATATCAGGTAGCCGCCCCCATCGTGGCTCCTCATCATATTCTTTGGGCGTAATCGGTGACACATAGCCCGTGATATGGCCTGTTAAATGAGCTTGTGGGTAAATACGGCGATATCGTTTGGCAAATGTCACACCATTTAACAAGGACGACCGGACAGCCAGACGAGATAAATCACGCTGTGTTAAATCACCCTTGATTGTGATGGGAATAAAGCGTGGTTGCGACGATGCCATCTCTAGAATGTCTGCTATATCCTCTGGCTTGATCTCAATAATCTTTGCAATTTGCGCCAATAAGCGAGGTAAATCAGTTGTATTGGCAGGCGTCACAGATAAAGAATAGGTCTCTGTATTACCTGCGATCAAACGATTATTGGCGTCAAAAATACGGCCTCTCGCCGGTGTCACCGACCGTGTGTTAAATTGATTAGAATCCGATAATTTACGCCAGCCATCACTTTGGGCAATTTGCAACTGATATAAGCGGCCAGCTAGCAGAAGCCCTAGCATAACCTGTCCGCCGCCAATGACAAAATTGCGGCGTGACATACGGGCTAGAAGCTCTTTTTTCTGCTTACGCTTATTCTTCATCGCCATAGGGTTGCCCTATCTTTGCGAAATGTGAGTTAGCAAATCTGCGGCTTGGCGCACAATTGCATGAAGAAAGGGATAAAGAAGCACTGTCACACCAAACTGGAACATCACAGACTGCAGGTTAACAAAACTCATATGCCAAATCATATATCCCACTGATTGCAGCCCAAGTAAGATCACTAGGGCAACAATAAAGCTCTGCCAGATTTCAAGGAAATCACGTTGTTCTGGAAAGCTAACAGCGCCTCTCACGATAATTAAACTCACTAATATGGCAAAAGTTTGGCTATGTTCGAGCGAGCTGAAGAAGATATCTAAGAGCACCGTCACAATCACAAGAGACAAAACTGGCATAGCGACAGGATAGAACACAAATAATGTGAAATAGACGGCAAAGGATAATAAGGGTGTAGAGATATAGAAAATCTCAAAAAAGGATAGCGCCCCTTAAAACAGGCCAAGGAAAAACAAACTTACAGCCACCATGAATTGCATGGAAAAATAGGATGTGAGCTTCGCTTTCTGAAAATAAGCAGAATAGCTCATTTCAATAGCTCCGCAGCGCTAATCCCTTCCAATAAGCGACCATCTGTTTCTGGCTTCAGCGGACCAAAGAAACGCTCTAGATCAGCAAGATCTACCGGCTTATCGAGTCCCTCTTCTTTCGTAAGCACTGATACAAAACTAATCTGTTCTAGTGCGACGGAAGGGGTCACAACCACATTACCCGGCTCTGCCACAACAACCCGCCCAACGGGGATACCAGCCGGCAGAATCCCACCATGCCCAGATGTCAGAACAAGTTCACCTTCTTTGGCTTCCGCCTCTAGGGGCAGAAAATCTAATCGTAGCCTTTGGTCATTATTGCCCAACACCAGCCCAGGCCAGCTTGAAGAAGCCAACAGCACAGGTATTTTGGCGTTCACATCGCTAATCAACAAGACACGCGCTGATTTACGGCCACTTTCTATAATGAATCCGATAAGACCATCAGCATTGACCACGGCGTCACCGCGGCGAATGCGATGACCCTCGTCAACTTGCAAGAGAAGGGAATGTGCAAAACTGCCGCCTGGCGCAGAAATAGCTCTAGCAGTCACAGGTGTTAAGGCTGTGGTAGAGGCGGCCCCTAACACGGTACGTAACTGTCGATTTTCACTCTCAAGAATTTCAGCACGTCTTTGCCAGCGTCTCAACCGCTCATTTTCAGCGCGCAAACGCACATTTTCTGCACGGAAAGAGGCGAGCGTGCGCATACCAGAAGCCATAGTATCAAAGGCACGAACTGGCGCTGCTACGATGTCATAAAGCGGCGCTATGACGTCTGAGACACCTGTCTTCGCAGCGCGTAATGTATAGATATCGAGTTTGCCCAGAAAAATAAGAGCAAAGCTTATGACGAGCAGGATAATTTGCGTCGACAAGCGAGACGCGCCCTTGGCATGTCCAGAGGCCCGACGCGCCATTGGCATTATGCTCCGATAAGGACGTGACGCAGTGTCTTCAACTCTTCAAGACAGCGCCCTGTCCCCATCACCACACAAGATAGCGGATCTTCTGCGATAGAGATTGGCAGACCTGTGGCATCACGCAAGACCGTATCCACCTCACGCAGCATGGCGCCACCACCTGTGAGCACAATCCCTTTTTCAACGATATCAGCGGCAAGTTCAGGTGGCGCTTGCTCTAGTGCCATCTTCACGCCTTCCACAATCTGACGCATCGGATCAGAAATCGCATCAGCAACTTGAATCTCTGTGATCGTGATTTCTTTCGGCACACCATTCACAAGGTCACGCCCACGCACTTCAACTTTTTTGTTGCTACCCTTTTCGGGACGGCAGGCAATCCCAATGGTTTTTTTGATGCGCTCTGCTGTTGTTTCACCAATCAACAAATTATGTGTCCGGCGCAAATAGGCGATAATTGATTCATCAATTTTATCACCACCAACACGCACAGAATGAGCATAGACAATATTACCAAGCGAGAGGATAGCAACCTCTGTCGTACCACCGCCAATATCAACAACCATCGAACCTGACGGCTCTGTAACAGGCAAGTTGGCACCAATCGCGGCTGCCATAGGCTCTTCAATCAAAAAGACACGGCGCGCGCCAGCAGCCTCTGCAGATTCTTGAATCGCACGACGCTCCACAGCGGTTGAACCAGATGGCACACAAATAATCATTTGGGGATTAGCAATAGAAAAACGGCCATTCACTTTCCGGATGAAGTGTTTGATCATTTCTTCTGCAACTTCAAAATCGGCGATCACACCATCTGCCATTGGACGAATAGCACGAATGTTACCAGGTGTTTTACCAAGCATAACCTTCGCTTCTTCACCTACAGCAAGAACTTGTGTCTTACCGCGCACTTCTGCCATTGCCACCACAGAAGGCTCGTTCAAGACAATACCTTTGCCTTTGACATAAACCAACGTATTGGCTGTTCCTAAATCAATGCCGATATCGGCTGACAGAAATCCGAAAATGGAGCCTAACATAAACTCAGTCCTAGTCCCTAAATAAGTTTAAAAAATGGCCGCTAGGAAGCGGCCATTCTATTATTACAGATTGTTTCGCAAACAAAAACTAGTTTTTCGCTTTATCAACCAGTCTGTTTGACCCAATCCATGGCATCATGCCGCGAAGGTTCGCGCCAACCTCTTCGATTGGGTGCTCAGCGTTGCGACGACGTGTGGCTTTAAAGCTTGCCTGACGGACCTTATTTTCAAGCATCCAGTCGCGTGTAAAGCGGCCTGACTGAATATCATCAAGGACACGCTTCATTTCTGTCTTTGTTTCGGCTGTGATAATAAGTAGGCAAGTAACATATTCACCATATTCGGCTGTATTTGAAATTGAGTAATTCATGTTGGCGATACCGCCTTCATAAATGAGGTCAACAATCAGCTTCACCTCGTGCAAGCACTCAAAATAAGCCATCTCAGGAGCATAACCAGCTTCTGTCAATGTTTCGTAACCTGCTTTGATAAGCTCAACAAGGCCACCACAGAGAACAACCTGCTCACCAAATAGGTCTGTTTCACATTCTTCTTTGAATGTTGTTTCGATGATACCTGAGCGGCCACCACCGACACCACATGCATAAGACAAGCCGATGTCATGTGCGTTACCTGATGCATCCTGGTGGACAGCAATCAAACATGGCACACCGCCACCTTTGACATATTCACCGCGCACAGTATGACCTGGGCCCTTTGGTGCGACCATGAAGACATCCACATCTGCACGTGGCTCAATCAAGTTGAAATGAACATTCAAACCATGCGCAAATACCAAGGCGGCGCCAGGGCGAATGTTAGCTGCAATTTCATCTTCATAGATGTCAGCTTGCAACTCATCAGGTGTCAACATCATGATGACATCGCCCCAAGCTGCTGCGTCAGCAACAGTCATGACCTTGAAACCTGCTGCTTCGGCCTTAGCTACAGTTGCTGACCCTTCGCGAAGAGCCACAACAACATCATTACAGCCGCTATCTTTTAGGTTTGCCGCATGTGCATGGCCCTGTGAGCCATAACCAACAATCACAACCTTCTTTGACTTAATCAGGCCTAAATCGGCATCCTGATCATAATAAACACGCATTTCTTATCTCCTTCGGAATAGCCCCGCATAGCCTTTCACCACCGGAGCGCTTAAAATTCTGTAATTGGTAATAGCCTTTTGCTTCGTGAAATTAAAGTGCAAATTTCACCGAAATGCCTGACGCATGAGGCAAACTGCGCTTAATAGTCGATTTCAGAGCCTCGTGACATAGCTGATACGCCTGTCCGTGCAATTTCAATCGCACCAAGCGACCCCATCAAATCGATGAAGGCTGATATTTTTGAGCTAGAGCCTGTGACTTCGAAAATGAAGCTTTCCAGCGTGCTATCAAGCGTACGTGCCCGGAATGAATCTGCCACGCGCAATGCTTCAACACGCTTATCACCTGAATTTACAATTTTGACCAAGGCCAATTCACGTTCAACATGCGGGCCTTTCACTGTTAAATCCTGTACTGAATAGACTGGCACTTGGCGGCGCAACTGCTCTTCAATCTGCTCAATCACCATAGGCGTGCCAGTGGTCACGAGCGAGATACGCGACAATTTTTTATGCGCATCAACCTCTGAGACCGTTAGACACTCAATGTTATAGCCGCGACCCGAAAACAAGCCGATAACACGCGCTAATACGCCGGGCTCATTCTCAACCAAAATAGAGATGGTATGTCTTTCGACTTTTGATTTATCAAACATAGGGGATCATCCTTTATCCCAAAATTTACTTTTTCTAGCAGAGCGTTGGTGCACTACACCAAAACCTTACCTTCTTCTGAAATGGCGTCTTCTGTATCTTCTGGGCCCAAAATCATATCACAATGCGCGGCCCCTGATGGGATCATTGGGAAACAATTTTCTTCTTTTGCCACGCGGATATCAGCAATCACAGGGCCATCAGTTGCCAGCATTTCTGCAATGACGCCGTCTAGATCATCAGCTGTATGCGCCACAAGGCCTTTCATGCCAAAGGTATCTGCCAATTTTTCAAAATCAGGCAGAGACGCTGAATAACTCTCAGAATAACGACCACCATGGATAAGCTGCTGCCATTGGCGCACCATCCCCATCCATTCATTATTAATGATGAACATTTTCACAGGAAGACGATATTGCGCCAAAGTTGACAGCTCTTGCATATTCATCATGAAAGAGGCTTCACCTGCAATATCAATCACAGTGGCATCAGGATGGGCCACCTGAACCCCCATAGCCGCCGGCAAACCATAACCCATGGTCCCGAGGCCACCTGAGGTCATCCACCGATTTGGCTTATGGAAGTTAAAATATTGTGCGGCCCACATTTGATGCTGACCAACCTCAGTTGTGACATAGACCTCACGGTCCTTTGTCATCTCATAGAGACGATGAATCGCATGTTGCGGCTTAATAATATCGCCTGTTTGCTTGTAGGCTAGACATTGACGCGCACGCCAGCCTTCAATCGCACTCCACCATTTTTTCATATCACCTTTATGTGACTCAAAGCCTTGCGCTTTCATCTCTGCCAATAGCGCTTGGATGATTTCGTTCGCATCACCGATAAGCGCCAAATCAACGCGGACATTCTTGTTGATAGAGGAAGGGTCGATATCGGCATGGACTTTGACAGATGTTGGTGCAAAGTCTGATAGACGGCCTGTCACGCGGTCATCAAAACGCGCACCAATATTGAGCATGAAATCGCAATTATACATGGCCAAATTGGCTTCATAGGTGCCATGCATGCCAAGCATACCAAGGAAATTATCATGAGATGCATCAAGCTCCCCTAGGCCCATCAATGTCAATGTTGTTGGCCAACCTGTTTCATTAACAAGTTGTGTTAATGACTGCGATGCGTCAGGACCTGAGTTGATAATCCCGCCACCGCCATAGATAACAGGCTTCTTCGCGACCTTCATCATCTCCACAGCTTTCTTAATCGCTTCTGGATCAGGTGTTGTCACTGGATTATAGCGACGCGCCACTTGTGTCTTTGCCTTTGCAGGCGAATAAGGCGCATCTAGCATTAGAATATCTTTTGGCAAGTCAATTACCACAGGACCAGGACGCCCTGTACGCGCCACATAAAACGCTTCTTCGACATGCGCTTGCAGCTCATCTGACTCTTTAATCAGATAATTATATTTTGTGCAGGGGCGCGTAATACCAGATGTATCAGCTTCTTGGAACGCGTCGGTACCAATCAAATGGCTTGGCACCTGCCCTGTCAGACAAACAACGGGAATTGAATCCATCATAGCATCTGTTAGACCCGTGACCGCATTTGTCGCACCAGGACCTGATGTTACAAGCACTACACCCGTCTTGCCGGTCGACCGCGCATACCCCTCAGCTGCGTGCACAGCGGCTTGTTCATGGCGCACGAGAATATGGCGGATTTTCTTTTTTGTAAACACGGCATCGTTATTCTGAAGCTCGGCACCACCGTGCTAGCGAAAAATACAAACGACACGATCTTCTTCAACGCCTTCAACGAATACTCCTTGACGGGTTTGTTGCCTACAATGACTTCGCCCCTCGACGGCTCCACCATCCGCAAACACGTCTTGGCCAGCGTCGTCTTCCCACTCCCACTCTGCCCTTGAATGACCACCGTGTCGTACGGCTTGACTCTTAGCGAAACCCCCTTCAAGACTTGCTTCTTCCCAT
>CALEYP010000059.1 GCA_937924895.1 uncultured Alphaproteobacteria bacterium | reverse complement strand
GGTGATAAAATCGCCTGTCGCCCCAATTGCCGTCCCTTTATGATAATAACCATCCTGGTCATCAAACAGACAGGTGTGCATAAAGCGTGAGACACGCATCGGCCCTGTTGTCTTAATCTCATCATGAAGGCGCGCTGTAAGGGGAACGGCAGGGGACGTCATGACCATTTACGCCTCTTGTTTGCCGCTGCGGCGCGGTAGATAAATCAATAAGGCCGCGCCAATGACAATCATCGGCAGAGACAAAAGCTGACCTTGTGAGAGAGCGAGACCCGCTAAGTCATAGACCCCAATATGGGCATCCGGTTCGCGGAAAAATTCAACCACAAACCGTGCCATCCCATAGCCGATGAGGAATAAAGCAATGAAGCTGCCAGGCTGTTTATGTGATAAGCCAGCGCGCCAGCAAAGCGCGAATATCACCCCTAATAACACCCCTTCAAGTCCCGCTTCATAAAGCTGTGAGGGGTGGCGTGGTAGGGGCCCGCCTGCGGGAAAGATCATTCCGATGGGATGGGTTGTGACACGTCCAAATAATTCGCCATTAATAAAGTTGGCAAGGCGTCCAAATAATAATCCCAGCGGCGCAACAAGCCCTACCTGATCGCTTAGCCGCAATAAGGGGATGTGATGAAGTTTGGCAAACAGAAAGACAGCCACAACAACGCCCAAAAAGCCACCATGAAACGCCATCCCGCCTTCCCAGACACGCCAAATGGCCATCGGGTCTTGCCAGTATAAAAGCGGCTGATAAAACACCACATAGCCAAGCCGCCCGCCAACAATCACCCCGATGATGATATAATTTAACAGCTGGTCAACCTGTGATGGTTGCATGATGGCACTAGGGCCTTTTGCCAAGTGGCGCAAAATCTGCCAGCCACATAATAAGCCTGCCATATAGGCCAGCGCATACCACCTGATGGCCAATGGCCCAATGGCAAAGGCGACCGGATCAATCACGGGAAAGGTAAACCAGCTTTCAGTCATCTATCTTGTGCTATCCTCTGCCTCGTGGCGTCTTGTCATCTAATATGCCGCTCGCCAATTTGTGACAGGGGCGGCCTGTCAGTGTCATATCATAAATTACCCATATCACGAACTATCACATCACCATTTGGCCCCATTTGCCTCTTTTACCCATTGCAGGGGGCGGCCACTCACCCTATGTCATGGATAGGTGCTAACTGCCTCTTGCAAATGAAAAGGAGCCGCCAGATGAAAAAACCATCTCTTGCTGATTTATTGCCCTTATCTGATCTCTCTCAAATGGCCTCTGGTGCGGCCTCTGCCTTGGGGGATGTGCGCGGGGAAATGCGCACGATGATGCAAGGCCAGATTGAAAAAGCACTTGCCAAAAAGGGCCTAGTGGCCCGTGAAGATTTCGATGCGCTCGAAGCGCGTCTGGCCAAAGCCATTGCGAGAATCGACGAGCTTGAGTCGCGCCTTGCAACCGCAACAGCGGCCAAACCAGCAAAAAAGACAAGTAAAGCGGCAAAAAAATAACAAAAAATGGCCCTGTGGATAAGCGGCGCGAATCACCTCTTATCATCAAAAAACCACTAACTCTCGTGGGTAGGGGGTCTGCCAACCACTAAATATTGTGTTGCATCTCACTCTTGCCCTTGCCAAGACTAGCATAAGGGCGGCGTATGGAAACGCGGCCTATCGGAAGGTAAGGATGCAGGTCAAGATGGCAGAACGGCAGACAGATGAGAGCTCAGCGGTGCAACATCCGATTGAATTAGTCTCACGTTTTGTAATGCAGCATGATTGGTATGTTCGCCAATCAGCTCGCAATGCGATTCTAGCTGACGTGCCTGGTGAATGGTCTCATTATCAATTAAATGTGACATGGCGTGATGATGCCGAAGCGCTTGTGGTGAATTGCCACCTTGATGTGCCGCTTCATGATGATAATCGCACATCGGTGCTTGATGTCTGTACCAGCTTGAACCAAGAATTATGGCTTGGCCATTTTATCCATGATGCCGAAGCAGATCGCATTAGTTTGCGTCTCACCCTACCATTGCGCGGTGCTGGTGGGGCGACACCTGAGCAGATTGAAGATGTGGTTGATATCATCTTGGGCGAGAGCGAGCTTGCTTACCCTGTGCTGTATCAAACCGCCATGGGTGAGGTCATGCCAAGCGAAGCCAGCAAATTATCGCTCATCGCACATCAGGGCGAGGCCTAGCCTCCCTTGTGACAGGGGCTGTCACCACAGGTAATTAATGAGGTGGGTATGAGTGAAAGCTGTTTCATCTTAGGCTGTGGCAAAATGGGCTCTGCCCTCTTGCAAGGCTGGTTAAGTGCGGGCACGACACAGCGCCATTACATCATCATTGACCCCTTTTTTGACAAAGCAAGCCCCCTTGCCAGTGATGAGCGCGTCTCTATCTATGCTGATTTTGCGAGCGCCGCTGACGCAGGCCATCACACAGCTGACATCATGTTATTATCGGTCAAGCCGCAAATGATGGCAGAGGCCTTAGCAGCAGCCTCTATGATTGACCTTTCTGCTTGCTGTTTCATTTCAATCGCTGCTGGTTTGTCTTTGGCACAGCTGGCCACTCTTATTCCAGATGCTGCTGCACCTGCCATCATCCGGACGATGCCCAATACGCCAGCAGCGATTGGCAAAGGCATGACGGCCATAATTGGTAATGACACGGCAACCGCCGCACAACTCGCCATGGCAGAAGAGATGTTAGCTGTCTCTGGTAAGGTGGTGCGCCTCACTCATGAGACAGAGATGGATGCTGTGACCGCGCTTTCAGGTTCAGGGCCTGCCTATCTCTTTTTGATGGCCGAGGCGATGACGGATGCTGGTGCCTCGCTAGGCCTGTCACCAGAGATGGCGGCCATATTGGCACAGCAAACCATTTTAGGCGCCGCGCATCTCATGGCAGAAGCGGATGAAACCCCTGCCATTTTGCGTGAAAATGTGACATCCAAAGGCGGCACAACGGCCGCAGCTCTTGCAATATTGCAGGCTGATGATGGGTTGGCTGACGTGATGGCGCGTGCGATGCAAGCGGCCTATGACAGATCGCGCAGCCTTGGTGACTAGCGGCCCTCTCTCCTCTTGCCAGCTTTGCGCTGACAAGGCTTGCATCACAGTCTAATTGTCTTATCTTAAATAAGAGATTTCTTGTTCTTGTTAAAGGCGGCGTGATGTCTGATTCTTCTTCTTCCATCATAGAGACGCTGAGCGACCATGCGTGGCGCCAGCTAGGCGAGGCCGGCTTTCCAAGCCTTCACCTTGATGATATCGCCGCAAGCGCTGATATCGACCCTGTGACTGCCCAGCTTGTCGCGACGGATGTCACAAGCCTCATCCTTCATGCGCTGCGCCGTCATGATTTAGACGCCTTGCAAACCTCACAAGCGGATTTTGCCGATGATCCAGAGGCCAGTATTTATGAAAAATTGCTGGAAGGTCTGATTATGCGGTTTGAGACCTTGCAAGAGAGCAAGCCGCAAATCCGCAACCTTCATCAGGCGGCAATGCGCCACCCGCTTTTGGCGTTGCAGCTCTCTCATCAATTGGGTGAGACTGTCGGCAAATACTTATCGCTTGCCGGTGATGATAGCACAGGCCCGCTCAAGCAAGCCCGCATCCTCGGCGTGATAGGCGTGTTAATGCGCGTCCGCAGCACATGGCTTGATGATGATAGCGCTGATATGGGGTTGACCATCAAAGCCTTAGATGAGGAATTGAAAAAAGCCTGTGAATGGGCCGTGACCTTCCGCATCTTGTCACAATCAGATATCACACAGCAGGCCTCACATGACTGAGCAAGTAACCTTTGATGATTTCCTCAAATTAGATATTCGTGTCGGCACAATCTGTGAGGCAAAGCCTTTTCCTGAGGCACGTAAGCCAGCCTATAAGCTCCTCATTGATTTTGGAGATGAGCTAGGGGTGAAGAAATCATCAGCCCAGATTACCACCAATTATGAGGCGGCTGATTTGGTCGGCAAGCAAGTCATGGCTGTGGTGAATTTTCCGCCGCGGCAAATCGGCCCCTTCATGTCTGAGGTGCTCACTTTGGGGGTGCCAGATGGGGCAGGTGAAGTGACGCTGATTGCGCCAACAGATGATGTGCCAAAGGGCGGACGTCTTTATTAAATCGACGAATTAAATCGGTAGTTTTATGGTGACACGCAAGCCACCCAACGGTGATTTATCGAGGGTCAGCTCACCGCCATGCGATAAAATCACATCAGAGGCAATCGATAGGCCAAGCCCTGTGCCGCCTGTTTGGCGATTGCGCGATTGTTCGAGCCGTACAAAGGGTTTCACAGCCTCCGCATAATCAGCCTCAGCAATCCCTGGCCCATCATCATCGATAAAGAGATATAATTCATCTTCTGCGACTTTCAGCCGTAATTCAGCGCAATTCGCATAGCGAAGCGCATTTGAAATCAGGTTGTCCACGGCCCGTCGCATCGCTTGGACGCGCATGGGAAAGGCGGGATAATGCGCAGATGGCAGTAACAGGCGCAGTGTCCCTGGTTTGGTCGCGCTATAGCTATCGACAATTTGTTTCACAATCTTATCAAAGCGCGCCATTTGTGAGCTTTCCGCCCCTTCGCCTTTGGCAAAAGAGAGATAGCCCTCAATCATCCCTTCCATCTCAGAGATTTCTCGATCCATCGCTTGTAAATCATCATTGGCAGGCGCGAGCGCGGTCTGTAGCCGCATCCGTGTCAGTGGTGTGCGCAAATCATGGCTCACACCAGCTAGCATGGTCGTACGTTCCTTCATCTGGCGGTCAATCCGGTGGCGCATGGCTTGAAAGGCACGTCCGGCCAGACGAATTTCTTTGGCGCCTTCTAATCTGAAATCTTCAATTTCGCGCCCTAACCCCAATTGACGGGCGGCATTTGCGAGCCGGCGGATAGGACGGATTTGACCACGCAAAAACCCAAGCGCGATAAAGAATAATAAGATAGAGGTGGCAATCGTCCAGCCTAAGAAGGTCCAGCTCGTTGACGAAAAGAGGCGTTTACGTCCTGCGGCGATTTCCAGCACCCCATCCCCCAATTGCACATAGATGAAAATCAAGTCAGGATGCGAAATAAGATCAAATTCCCAAGGGAAACTGAGCCGCGCATCAAGCGAGCGCGCTAATACCTCTTCCGCATGGGTGGGGCTGTGAAGTTGTGGTTGTTTTTCGAGAATCCCACCCTCTTGGAAAGACAGCGCAAAATTGAAATATTTTGCGCCGCGGTCAATGGTGCGGGTAAGGTTCTCTTCATCTGTGCGGGCGCCAACCTCATCGACAATCAAGCTGATCTCAGAGGCCAGCGATGTGGCCATATAGCGTGTCACCGTATCCCAGTGGCGTTCATAAAAGACAAAGACGGTGATCACCTGTACCAAAATCATTGGCACTAGAATAATGGCAAGCATCCGCCCAAACAGCGATTTTGGCATAATGTTGCGCAGCTTCATCGGCTAGCCTCAGCACTGGCATGATGGTCACATCTCAGCTGCCAGCCGGCGCCACGAACGGTAACAAGATGATGCGGCTTTTTCGGGTCTTGTTCAAATTTGCGACGCAACCTTGCGATGGCCACATCAATGGACCGCCCTTCCATTTTGGTGGTCAGATGGCCAGCAATATCATCGCGTGACAAGGTCTGGTTCGCGGCTTGTACAAAAATACGAAGCAGGTCTCGTTCTGCGGTCGTCAGGTGGATATCACCATCAGGGCCAGATAGCCGACCTGTATCAGGCGTGAACTGATAGCTGCCAAAGCTAATCTGGTCACTATGTGTCACTTGTGGCTGACGCGCCAGGATACGTTCAATCCGCAAAATTAATTCACGGGGCTCAAAGGGCTTACCAATATAATCATCGGCGCCTGCTTCTAATCCCTCAATGCGGTTTTCGGTTTCTGCCATTGCTGTGAGGAATAAGGCTGGGACATTTTGCGCCATCATGCCACTATCTTGGCGCAACTCTGTGAGGAATTCGACTCCCGTTTGGCCTGGCATCATCACATCTATGACCAACAGGTCAAAATGCATCACAGATAATAAATGGCGGGCTTGGCTTGCATCACTGGCATCAGAGACACGAAACCCACTCTCAGATAGAAAGCGGCGCAATAAATCACGCAGCCGGTCATCATCATCAATAATTAAAATATGCGCTGGCTCGCTCATCGCTGGCACTTTCGCTTAGGGGACCGTCTTTTCATTTAACAAATGCTGCAAGACGCGCTGGAACCCATCAACTGCTTCAAGGCCACATTCCTTATAGGCTTTGGCAAAGCGAGTGGCTTGCATATCTGTTACTTGTTTTTCAAGTGTGCGGCCTTTTTCAGTGAGGCGCAATAGCCTTTGCCGTTTATCAGTCTCACCGGCTTTTTGCGCAACATAGCCCTCACTAATGAGATGGGATAAGACACGGCTTAAGGATTGTTTTGTTATATTCAAAATATCTAATAAATCAGAGACAGTCATGTCAGGATGGCGGCCAATAAAATAGATAGCGCGGTGATGCGCCCGTCCTAGCCCATAGCCTTCCAGTAAGGCGTCAGCCTCGCCTGTGAAGTCACGAAAGGCAAAAAACCTCAGCTCGATTCCGCGGCGCAATTCATCTTCCGTGAGAAAGAGTGCTTTATTTAAGTGTTTTATGTCAGCCATGTTGACCTATCTTAGCAAAGCTGATACCCAAACAAAAGGAAATTATCGGACCTGACTTGTCTTATGTGATGATGCGCTATGTGACAAGTCATAAGCCGAGACGATGTGATATGAGGTGAGGAAAATGTCGATCATTCCGTTTGATGATAGAGATGGCACAATCTGGCTAGATGGTGAAATGGTGCCATGGCGCGATGCCAAAACCCATACGCTGACGCATGGCTTGCATTATGCCTCAATGGTATTTGAAGGGGAGCGCGCTTATGGCGGCACCATCTTTAAATCACGCGAGCATACAGAGCGTTTGCGTCAATCCTGCCACTATCTTGATTTTGATATGCCTTATTCAGATGATGAATTTGAAGCTATCAAACAACAGGTGTTGGCAGATAATAACATCACTGATGGCTATATCCGTGCCTTTTGCTGGCGTGGTTCAGAGATGATGGCTATCTCAGCGCAACAGACCACCACCCATGTGGCAGTCGCGGCTTGGGCTTGGCCGTGCTATTTTGACCCAGAGACTAAAATGAAGGGCATCACGCTTGATATTGCGGAATGGAAGCGTCCATCTACAGAATCAGCACCTGTCCATGCTAAGGCCGCAGGTCTTTATATGATTTGTACACTCTCAAAGCATAAGGCAGAGCGTAATGGCTTTAATGATGCGCTGATGCTTGACTATCGCGGCTATATCGCCGAAGCCACAGGCGCCAATGTCTTCTTCCTCATGGATGATGGCAAATTACATACCCCAGAAGCTGATTGTTTCTTGAATGGGATCACACGCCGGACAGTGATTGATTTGGCGCGTGAAGAGGGGCTAGAGGTGATTGAACGTCATATGATGCCAGAAGAAATGGCAAATGCGCGTGAATGTTTCCTAACGGGCACAGCGGCTGAGGTGACACCTGTGTCACGTATTGGTGATTATCACTTTACCCCTGGTAATGTGACAAAATCCTTGGTCCAAGGCTATGATGATTTAGTGAATGGCCGCCGTTAGGCAACGGCTCTAAAAGATGATGAAAGAACCCTGTCACCTGACAGGGTTTTTTTATGTCCGGTGTTTAGGCGCGCGGAATTTGCGCGAGCGCTTGGGTAAAATAGCTGACACCTGTCCACGCCGTGAGCGCTGCCGCCAGCCATATCAATGCAAAGCCGCCCTGATAGGCAAGCTGGTGAAGCGGTGTCTCTTTGGCAAAGGCAAAGCTCGCCAACAAAAAGCCAAGCGCGATAAGTTGAAAAGTTGTTTTGAATTTTGCGGCCATCGTCACCGCAATGATGACATCATATTTGCCCATAAATTCACGCAAGCCAGAAACAAGAATTTCTCTTGTGACAATCACCACAGCAGGGATAAGCAATCCCATGCCGCCAAGCTCGGTGCCCATCAGCGCGACAAGCAGGACAATCACCATCAATTTATCAGCAATCGGATCAAGCATGCGCCCGAAATTAGATACAGATTGCCAGCGTCGTGCCAAAAAGCCATCAAGCCAATCCGTTGCTGCGGCGACGATAAAAATGATCAGGGCTGACCAAGCAGCAACGGGGCTAGACAGGCCGACGAGCAATAGCGCGATGACAGGCGCCGCAATCAGGCGCAGGCTTGTTAAAATGTTCGGAATATGTCGATACATGAGATGCCTTTTCGCCGTCTATCCCCACCCTTATCCTTCTAGCTGGTCTGATGGGGCACTGTCCATAGGGCAGGGCGCTATTTTTGGTGATGATGAAAATGGTTATAGATATCAGTGGCGACAGCTTCGGAAATCCCGTCTACGACCATCAAATCGGCAATCGCTGCGCGTGAAATCGATCGTGCTGAGCCAAAATGCGATAACAGCGCTTTTTTCCGCTTGGGTCCGATACCGGCAATCTCATCAAGTGGGTTTTTCAAGGTGGCCTTGGTGCGTTTGGCGCGGTGCGTACCAATCGCAAATCGGTGTGATTCATCACGCAGCCTTTGCAGGAAATGCATCGCAGGGCTATCAGGCGCAAGGGTAAAGCTATCTTGCCCCTCAATATGGAATTGTTCACGGCCGGCATTGCGATCAGGGCCTTTTGAGACGCCAACCACCATCAAATCATCAAGCCCCAATTCTGCCAGAACGTCCCGCACAACATTCAGCTGGCCACGCCCGCCATCAATCAACAATAAATCAGGCCATTGCCCACTTTCCCTATCGGGGTCTTCGCGCAGGGCGCGCTCAAAGCGGCGATGAATCATTTGGCGCATCATTGCAAAATCATCGCCATCGGTCACCGCATATTTGCCGCTATCTTTCATGTTAAATTTACGATAGGCCGATTTGATAAAGCCCTCTGGGCCGGCACAGACCATAGCGCCAATCGCATGCCGCCCCTGAATATGCGAGTTATCATAAATCTCCACACGTTGCGGGGCGTCATCCATCCCAAAGACATCAGCCACCGCCTCTAACAGCCGTCTTTGACTCGCTGATTCAGATAATTTACGGGCCAGCGCCTCTTCGGCATTCCGTACCGCCATATCAAGCAACTTCCGGCGTCCACCGCGCTGCGGCTGGGAGATCTGAATTTGTTTGCCGGCGGCCTCTGACAGGGCTGCCCGCAATAGCGCCTCTCCCTCTGGTAGCTCAGAGACAAGCAAGAAGGGGGCGGGATCTTTATCACTATAAAATTGACCGATAAAGGCCGCTAAGATGGCCTGATTATCTGCCTCAGCGACATGCGTTGGAAAATAGGCTTTATTCCCATAATTGGTGCCTTGGCGAATGAAAAAGACTTGGATGCAAACCTGCCCACCTTCTTTGGCCAACGCAATCACATCAGCATCTTTGATGCCTTCAATATGGATATCTTGATTAGCCTGAATAGAGGTCAGCGCCCGAATCCGGTTGCGCCACAAAGCCGCGGTCTCAAAATCAAGCGCGTCTGCCGCTTCATGCATTTCGGCGGCATAGGATTTTTGCACCTGATCAGATTTTCCAGATAGGAAGGCTTTTGCCGCCGTAATCTGATGCTGATAGTCCGCCTCGGTCACATGTCCGACACAGGGGGCCGTGCATCTCTTAATCTGATATTGCAAGCAAGGCCGTGAGCGTGTGGCAAAATCAGAATCCGAACAAGTGCGCAGTAAAAAGGCACGCTGGAGCGAGGTAATCGTCCGGTTCACTGCCCCCGCAGACGCAAAGGGGCCGAAATAATCCCCTCTTTGTTTTTGCGGACCGCGATGTTTCATCAATCGGCCAAAGGGGTGATCTTTTGATAATAAAATATGCGCAAAGCTTTTATCGTCTCGCAGCAAGATATTAAAGCGCGGGCGTAATTTCTTAATCAGGTTGGATTCGAGTAACAGTGCTTCGACCTCAGTCGCGGTTACGATGATCTCAAGGCTCATCGTCTCTGATACCATTCGCATGAGCCGCCCATTCAAATTGGTTGGGCGTGTATAGCTTGGCACTCTTTTCGAAATATCGCGCGCTTTACCCACATATAACGCATCACCTTTGGCATCTAACATGCGATAGACACCTGGTTTGGCGGGTAGATGTTTTAATTGGCTCTTGAGATAGGCAAGACCGCGGGCAAAATCGATCTCATCTTCTGTCTCAACGGGCGCTGGATCAAGCTCTGTCATGCGCCTTAATCTAATGCAACAACAGGGCTACGCCAACCCTATGACAAGGGCGCCTTTGTAAAAAAGGGCATGACCATTTGGATTCGCGCAATCAGACAGCTTATGTCGCCGATTTGCCGCACAAACTTATCCCCGATTTCTGTGGATAACTTTGTGGGTAACTTGCCCCATATTGGAAAAAAGGCCTGTGAAACTGCCAAAGAGTCACAAAGTGCCTAAAAGATAGGCAAAATAGAAAAAATCAATAAAAACAGCTAGTTATTCTAAATCAACCCCTCTCCAGATAAAAAAACTTTAGAAATAAGGCAGAAATGCTCAGAATTCAGACGAATAGAGTGGGGGTGTGTAAAACTACTAGTTGTAGGGCTTAGATTTGATGCCAAATGAAAATGACGTAAAGCCCTAGAAACCCTAAAGATATTGCCTTTTGCATAGGGGCTTTACGTGCCACAAGCCCTGCCAGAAGCAACGCACTTGCCGCCAAAAATCCGAGGCTGGCCAGTGTCACACCATCGCCTAATGTGAGGGGCGAGATAAGGCCCGTCACGCCCAAAATCATACCGATATTAAAAATGTTTGAGCCAAGCACATTGCCAAGCGCGATATCAGAGCGGCCGCGCAGCTGGCTCGCAATCACAGCGGCGATTTCCGGAAGTGAGGTGCCAATCGCAATGATGGTTAGCCCAATCACCCCCTCGGAGATGCCAGCCTGACGCGCAAGGCCTTGGCCACCAGCAACAATGAGCTCTGCACCAGCAATCAAACAAATCAGCGAGAGCGCGGTCATGATGCTGGCCCGCACCAACCCGCCGTCCAACATTTCCTCTTCTTCAGTATCAAACTCATCTGCGCGGATGCTGACGATTAAATAAGCGGTGAGGATGGCCAGCATGATAAGCGCCATACCAATCCCAATACCGCCAAGTGGCACAAGACCGATGATCACAAGCGCGGTGAGACAGACCATGACCAGCGCATCACGTTTCACTTGCCCCCCGGCAATTAAGATAGGCGCGATCAGCCCGCCTAACCCCAATACTAACCAGCTATTTGCGAGATTGGAGCCAACCACATTGCCAAGCGCAATAGCAGGGCTATCTTGAAAGGCGGCTTGGACAGAGACAAGCAATTCTGGCATCGAGGTGCCGCCAGCTAGGACAATCACTGCCACCAAAGCTGGCGAAATATGAAGCTGTTTGGCAAGAGACAAGGTCGCAGGCACCAGCAAATTACCACCATAAGCCAGCCCCACAAGGCCAATCATCAAGGCTAAAGGTGCCTGATAGGAGGGGGCCGTCACAATGAGTGATAAGAGGTCTGATGGTGCCATTTTCCTACTTGCGTCCTGTCTTGATTAGCGATAGGACAATCCTATCCGCCCCCAGCTTTCAGCTATATCAAAGAGCAGGCAGCAGGGGCAAGCACTCTTCGTTCCGCAAAAGGTTTTTGCATGACACGCCCCACCCACCCCCAAGGGGGTTCACCTGCTTCATTCCAAGATAAATTGGCGTGGGTCTTGTTGTTTTTTTGCCCCGCTTTTTTCGCCTCAAATATGGTGATGTCGCGTGCCATGGCCGGGATTTTCCCGCCTTTTGCCATGGCCTTTCACCGGTGGTTCTTTGTTGGGCTGATTGTTATCATCGCGCTGGCCTTATTGCGTCGCCTATCGCTTACACGCATGCTGGGTGAATGGCGTTCTATTCTGTTTCTAGCGGCTTTGGGGATGGGGTTATGTGGTGGGCCTGTCTATCTTGCTGGCGAATATACAAGTGCGACAAATATTGGCCTTATCTATAGTGCGGCGCCGCTAGTCATTGCGTTATTGGCCTATCTCAAATTTGACGAGGCTTTGCGCCGGCGTCAAATTATTGGGCTGTTTCTGGGGTTAATCGGCGTTGTGACTATCATTATCAAAGGGGATGTGTCACGTCTGGCAAGCCTGCGCTTTAATGAGGGGGATTTGCTGATTGTGATGGCGACCATCGCCTTTGCCGTTTATTCGCTTGGTTTGCGCTATATCCCAACCCAGCTCACTCAATTTGAGAGATTTGGTGCAATGGCGTTGGGTGGCAGCCTCTGGCATATCCCCGCCATGCTAGCAGAAATCTCATGGCGTGGTCCGTTGCCAGATTACACAAGCGCGATTATTGGCGCGCTAGCCATTTTGGTCTTTAGCGCGTCGCTCGCCGCCTATCTTTCCTATGGCTATATTGTCTCGCGCCTCGGGCCAACCATTGCTGGTGCCACGCTGTATCTGTCTCCTATCTATGCCGCCTTAGGGGGCGTGTTGTTATTGGGTGAGGTGATTGCCCCCTTCCACCTTGTCGGCGGCGGATTGATTTTGCCTGGCCTCTATCTCGTCTCGCAACGCAAATCAGACGCCTAGCCGCCTTGTCCTATCACCTTTTGGGGCGACGACCAGAAGGCGGCTGAATGGGGGCATCTATTTCTGCAGACCGGCGAGCCGGCGCCACAGGCGGCATACCTGGCGCATCAAGGCCGAGATCTTTGGCCTCTAGCCGGCGTAATTCATCCCGCAATCGGGCGGCTTCTTCAAATTCCAAATTCGCGGCGGCATCTCGCATTTGTTGTTCAATATCAGCGATGATGGCTTTGAGGTCTTTGCCTTGCAGGCTCGCATCTTTGACACCGGTGCGCACGGTGACATGGTCGGCCCGCTCATAGACGGAATCCAGAATATCTGCGATATCTTTTTTCACGGTCTCTGGCGTGATGCCATGGGCTTCGTTCCAGGCTTGTTGTTTCTCGCGCCGGCGCTTGGTTTCATCTAGCGCATAGCTGAGGGAATCAGTCATCTTATCAGCATAGAGAATGACGCGCCCTTCGGCATTACGCGCCGCGCGGCCAATGGTCTGCACCAGCGAGGTACGTGACCGTAAATAACCTTCCTTATCAGCATCCAAAATCCCCACAAGCGCACATTCGGGAATATCGATCCCCTCGCGGAGCAGGTTGATCCCAATCAGCACATCAAACACACCAAGGCGCAAATCACGCAAAATCTCAATCCGTTCCAGCGTATCCACATCAGAATGCACATAGCGCACTTTGATGCCCGCCTCATGCATATATTCTGTGAGCGCCTCTGCCATTTTCTTCGTCAGGGTGGTAATAAGGACACGCGTCCCATTCGCCGCCGCCTCTCGTGATTCAGCGATGATATCATCCACCTGATTCTCTGTTGGTCGGACGATACAAATCGGGTCAATCAATCCCGTTGGCCGTACAATTTGCTCGGTGAAGACACCGCCAGTGCGCTCTAATTCCCATGTGCCAGGCGTGGCAGACACAAAGATAGTTTGCGGGCGGAATTGCTCCCATTCTTCAAATTTTAACGGCCGGTTATCCAAGCAAGAGGGCAAGCGGAATCCATAATCTGACAGGGTCGATTTCCGCGCAAAGTCGCCCTTATACATGGCGCCAATTTGCGGCACGGTGACATGGCTTTCATCAATGATCAACAGCGCATCTTGCGGCAAATATTCAAATAAGGTCGGTGGTGGTTCACCAGGCTGACGACCGGATAAATAACGCGAGTAATTTTCAATCCCGTTACAGCTGCCCGTGGCTTCAATCATCTCAAGGTCAAAGCGCGTGCGTTGTTCCAGCCTTTGGGCTTCCAATAATTTACCAGCTTCTGTGAGATCAGCCAGCCGTCCTTTTAACTCTGCGCCAATTTGTTTCACGGCTTGTTGCAGGGTTGGGCGCGGCGTCACATAGTGCGAATTGGCAAAAATCGTGATGCTATCGAGCGCCGCTGTCTTTTCCCCTGTCAGCGGGTCAAACTCATGCAAGCTCTCTACCTCATCCCCGAAGAGCGAGATACGCCAGGCCCTATCTTCCAAGTGAGCTGGGAATAATTCCACATTATCACCGCGCACGCGGAAGGTGCCTCTGACAAAGTTTAAATCATTGCGCCGATATTGTAATTCTGTGAGGCGCCGCAACAATGTTTGACGTTCATATTCCTCTTCAACACGGATTTTTTGCGTCATGGTGGAATAGGTCTCAACGGACCCAATACCATAGATGCAAGAGACAGAGGCCACGATGATCACATCTTTGCGCTCAAGCAAGGCACGCGTCGCTGAGTGACGCATCCGGTCAATCTGCTCATTAATAGATGATTCTTTTTCGATATAGGTATCTGACCGCGGCACATAGGCCTCTGGCTGATAAT
>CALEYP010000058.1 GCA_937924895.1 uncultured Alphaproteobacteria bacterium | reverse complement strand
TGCATTGTCCATCATCACAGCAAGCAATAATTTATCATCATCATTTGCTGATAGAGCGTAGGGAATATCGAACACTTTCAGAACCATGATGACCAATGTTGTCCATACTACCATGACCGTTGAGTAAATTTGCGGAAGCTTCACACGGAAGAACATCTGATAGGGATTAGCGCCATCTATCGTGGCTGCCTCAATAGTATCTTGCGGCACACCGCGCAAGGCCGCAGAAAAAATCACCATGGCAAAGCCCGTTTGCACCCATACCAAAATCCACATGAGGAAAAAGTTGCCCCAGAATTTCAGATTATAAAGCGGCTCATTATAGGCAGCCGTATGTCCCAAAAGCGCCTTTAGGAGCCCAACCTGATAAGAAGGGGTGCTACCGTTAATCGTATTTAATGCCTCAATCCCGCCCCCAGCGAAAATATTACGCCAAATCACAGCGGCCCCCACAAATGAAATCGCCAAAGGTACAAAAATGAAGGTTTTCGCAATCACACCCCATTTGACGGAGTCAGCTAAAACAGCGATGAGAAGGCCAAGCGAGATACACACCGTTGGCACCAAGATAAGCCACATCAAGCTATTGCGCATCGCAAAGCGGAACTGCACATACCCCAAAGCTGACGGGTCCCACAAAAAGGCATAGTTGCGGGAGGTAAACACACCGCTTGCTTCTTGGAATGACTGCTTCAATGTCAAAAAACCAGGCACTAGCAGGAATAACAGCAATAGCATCAAAGCCGGACCCACAAAGATCCAAGGCTGGATGGCCTCAATCACTGTTGATTGGCGTCCTAAAGATGGGCCGGCTGTTCTGCGGGCCAGACCTAGGGTCAGCCAGTTACTCACCGCAAAATATAAAAAGGAAATGCCAACCGCAATAATCACAATGCGAAGCGCAAACCCTATCTTGGCAAAGCGCATTGTGGTGTCAAACTCAGACCCTGTCCAAGCTAGTTGCCCATGCAACCACAAACCTAGCTTGGCCATGACATCATCAAACGGTGATGTGGCTGTGACAGCAAAGATGGCTGTGATTGGCAATAAGCAAATCACTGTGAGGAAAATGGCAAGACCATTACCTGCAATCAGAGTGTTAATCGAGCGCATCCTATGACCCGTAAATAGTGGCGTGAAATGGTTTAAAAAATGAAAGAAGAGCATGGCATATGACATGCTCCCCTTTTAAAGATCGACGATATGTTATCTTACTTTGTGGTTTTAATGGCATCCCAAGCAGCTTGAATGTTATCAGCTGTTGTTTGCGCATCTTGACCGTTAGCAAAGGCTGTCATCTCTGACCAGAATGCACCGGCGCCAATGGCACCTGGCATCAAGTCTGATGCGTCAAAGCGGAATGTTGTAGCATTCACGAGGATTTCACCCTGCTTACGCTGTGCATCTGATGCATAGGCAGATAAATCAGCACCCTTGTGTGCTGTTAGGAACGACCCCTGTGACATCCATACTTCATGCGCTTTAGGTTCTTTCAAGTACTCAATTAGAGCCCGTGTTGCTGCTGAGTCTTTTGTGATTGTGTACAATGTACCAGCACCCAAAGCAACATTACCCTTTGAGTTAATGTAAGATAGGTTAGATGATGAATAAGGCGGGAAATAGAAGAAGTCTGCTTCACCTGATGTTACCTCTTCGCCTTTATTCGGGAAGAAGGCAGGGATGAATGACGCCTGACGGTGCATCATGCACTGAGCTGGCGTAGTGAAGAGGCCCTTTGGTGCATCACCAAAGAATGTTGTGGCAACTGACGCTGCACCACCAGCAACATAATCATCATTGCGTGTGAACTGACCATATACTTCCATTGCCTTGATGACTTCTGGGCTGTTAAATGGCAATTCATTTGTCACCCATTGGTCATATTTTTCAGCAGAGGCTGTGCGCAACATAATGTCTTCCATCCAGTCTGTTGCTGTCCAACCTGTCGCGTTACCTGATTCAATACCTACACACCATGGGGTGTTGCCATCTGCAACCATCTGGTCAGACAAGGCAATCAATTCTTCCATTGTTGATGGAATTTCATAGCCGTTATCTTCGAACTGTTCTGGTGAATACCAAATGAGCGATTTTAAGTCTTGTTTGAAAGGGAACCCATAAAGAGCTTCTTCGCCTGACGCATTTTTGTAAGTGCCAAGATCTACCCAACCCTGACCATCAGCGTAGTTTTCAGCGAGCCATGCAGCTGTGTCAGAACCTAATGGTGAGAGATAACCCTCGGCTGCCATATCGCCAGCCAAACCTGGCTGTGGGAAGATAGCAATGTTTGGTGCGTTGTCTGACTGAAGGTCAGCAACGATCAATGCCGCAAAGTCACGTGAGCCTGAATATTTTACAACGGCGCCAGTTGCTTGTTCAAAGCAGCTAAAAGTTGCCATCAGGTTTTCTTCATCCTTGCCCTGCATTGAGCCAGCGATTGTGATAACTTCACCTTGGAAGTTACCTAGATCACCCATATCAGACGGTGTGTTACAAACGTCAGCTTGTGCTGCGCCTGTCAAAGCAAATGATGCAACAGCAGCTGTTGCTGCAGCACCAAGCAATTTAGTTGTGAAAGACATGTATTTCCTCCGAAAAAGTTGCTGACGGCCCGCCAGCTATCACAGCAGATAGGACAACGCCCATATCCACCACATTACGATGCGATAACATCGCAAAATAATCTCAGTCAATCAAAAATTTGAAAGCGGTTTCAATTTCTCGCTTGACCACCTCTACTGCACGGTTTATCCGAGTCATTGTCAAGCCGTTTGTCTGGCTTGTTCTTGCCTTTTTTGCGGGGCGGGACCTACCAGACGGGGCTATCATACGCTAACCCATTGAATTGCCTATCCAGATGGTCAAAAAAACGTCACTAAAAGACCT
Organism: uncultured Alphaproteobacteria bacterium; assembly: GCA_937924895.1. GTDB lineage: Bacteria > Pseudomonadota > Alphaproteobacteria > Puniceispirillales > Puniceispirillaceae > UBA685. Next base: position 1,318 of record CALEYP010000058.1, on the reverse strand, counting down.
GTCACTTCATTTAGGTTTATCGCAAACAACGGTCAGCCGTGGGCTTGCAGATTATCCAGAAGTCAGCGATTCGACAAAGGCGCGTATCCGTCAGGCGGCGACTGAGTTAAATTATGCGCCTTCTAATTCTGCCAAGAAGCTTGCCATTGGAAAATCATTGACCATTGGCCATATCATCGCCCTGCGCGATCACATGACACTGAACCCCTTTTATGCTGATTTTATTGCAGGCGCCGGTGAATGCTATGCCCAATATGGGTATGATATGCTGATCTCAATGGTTGACCCGGCGAAAGAATTATCCACCTATCGCGAATTAGCCAATAGCCAAAAAGTTGATGGGTTTGTTATCTCTGAGCCAACCCCAAATGATGAACGTATCTCGCTCTTACAGTCGCTAGATATTCCCTTCATCGTCCATGGCCGATCTCATGCGCATCAGCAAGACACCTCTCATTATCATTGGCTTGATGTGAATAATAAAAAAGGGTTTGAAATCGCGACAAACTACTTGCTGGAGCAAGGCCACCGTGACATTGCATTGGTCAACGGCCTTGAAACAATGAACTTCGCCTTGCGTCGCCGTCAGGGGTTTGAGGCAGCCATGACCGCGTTTAATGCCCCCATCCGAGAAGAGTGGCTGTTCTCAGAGGATATGGTTGAACATCGCGGCTATCAGGTTGCGCAAACTTTGCTGGCGCAAGATCGCAAACCAACCGCTATCATTTGCTCATCAGTCTTATTAGCGCTTGGCATCCACCGCGCGATGAGCGTGCAGGGCCTGACGCTAGCTAAAGATATATCTGTGATATGCTGGGATGACTGCCTATCTGCCTTCTCAGACAGAAGTGACGTGCCACAATTTACAGCGGTGCGCTCTTCTATCTTCGAAGCAGGTGGCGAGGTTGCCGCCTTGTTGTTATCGCAGATTCAACAAACACAAACAGGCTTCCAATCAAAATTAATGGAAGCCCGTCTCGTTATTGGACAATCGACAGGGCGAGGCCCATTTTATGGCACTTCGTGACCATTAGCCGCTTCGTAAATTTCAAACCAGCTTTGCCTATCCATCTTTACCTTTAAGGCATCTGAAATACGGCGAATGCGGTCAAGATTATTGGTCCCCATCACTGGCATAATCCGAGCAGGATGCGCCAGCAACCACGCTACCGCTACGGCTGTCACATCTACATTATGGGCCTCTGCCATTTGATTTAATGCGGCTAGCAACGCCGGACGTGACCCATCAAATAATGCCCCACCTGCCAAAGGTGACCAGGCCATTGGTGCGATATGTCGCTCTTGCAGATAAGCGATA
>CALEYP010000057.1 GCA_937924895.1 uncultured Alphaproteobacteria bacterium | reverse complement strand
GCTGTCAGAATTGCAGGACATTGGCAAGATAGATGACGTATCAGCTGCGCCATTGCTGTTGGGCTATTGTGCGATAAGATGATTTATGGCTAAGTCAAAGGCTTGAAAAAACCAATCATTGGCAGGTAAGTATGTCTATAATAGAGCCAAAATATTACTTTACGCTTAGTGAATTTCACAGCCGCATTACCAAGACACGCGAGGAGATGATCAAGGCAGGGATAGATACGCTTATCATTTCTGACCCTAGCAATATGAATTGGCTGACAGGCTATGATGGCTGGTCTTTTTACGTGCATCAATGTGTGATCTTACCAGCCTCTGGTGAGCCGATTTGGTATGGGCGTGGCATGGATGCGAATGGCGCTTACCGCACATGCTTTATGGCGCATGAAAATATCATCGCCTACCCAGATCATTTTGTACAATCTTCAGAACGCCATCCTATGGACTATCTATGCGCGCAGTTGCAAAATCGCAAGCTAGCTACAGGCACGATTGGCGTCGAGATGGATAATTATTGGTTTTCTGCCGCAGCCTTTGCCTCATTACAAAAATATTTGCCGAATGCGCGGTTTGTTGATGCAACAGCTTTGGTCAATTGGCAAAGAGCGGTCAAATCCGAAACAGAATTATCCTATATGCGTACGGCAGGGCAGCTTGTTACTAAAATGCATCAACGCATTTTCGATAAAATTGAAGTTGGCATGCGCAAATCTGATCTTGTTGCTGAGATTTATGATGCAGGACTGCGCTATGATGAGACGATTGGCGCCGGAGGGGACTATCCTGCAATTGTACCTCTTTTGCCATCTGGTAGTGATGCGAGCGCACCGCATTTGACATGGGATGATGGCCCTATGAAAGCGAATGAGGGTACCTTTTTTGAGATAGCAGGCGCCTATCATCGCTATCATTGCCCAACCTCTCGCACAGTATTTTTGGGTAAGCCCACACAGCAATTTCTAGACGCAGAAAAAGCGGTGCTAGAGGGTATGGCCGCAGGTCTAGAACAGGCCAAAGAGGGCAATCGATGCGAAGATATCACATTGGCCTTTTTTAAAGTGCTAAAACAGTATGGCATTGAGACAGGCAATCGGACAGGGTATCCCATCGGGGTGAGCTATCCGCCTGATTGGGGAGAACGAACCATGTCTTTGCGTCCTGGTGATACAACCGAGCTGCAGGAGAATATGAGTTTTCATTTCATGACAGGTATATGGATGGATGATTGGGGCTTTGAGATTACGGAAAGCATTCGTATTGGCAAAACGGCTCCTGAATGCTTATCTTCTGTGCCGCGCCAGCTTTTTATAAAGGAGTAGGATATGCCACGCCAAAACCCCATCTCTGCGACTATTCCCTTTGATGAAGAAGGTACACATCATGGCTTTTTAAAATTGCCTTATAGCCGTGATGATAGCGCTTGGGGCGCTATTATGATCCCTATTTGTGTGATTAAAAATGGCGAAGGCAAAACGGCTCTTCTGACAGGGGCAAATCATGGTGATGAATATGAGGGTCCAATTATCTTGCAGGAGATAGCCGCAAACTTAGCGCCTGAGGATATAGCTGGCAGGCTCATCATTTTGCCCTTTTTCAATTACCCTGCCTTTTTGAATGGCACACGTACCTCGCCAATTGATGGGGGGAATCTCAACCGTGCCTTTCCTGGCACCCCTGACGGTGGGGTGACAGATAAAATTGCTGACTATGTGCAGACCCAGCTTTTGCCATTGGCAGATATTGCTGTTGATTTCCATTCAGGCGGTAAAACACTGGATTTCGTGCCCTTTGCCGCGGCGCATATTCTTGACGATAAGGACACAGAGGAGAGATGTTTTGCAGCTATGCAAGCCTTTAATGCGCCCTATAGCGTCCAATTGCGTGAGATAGATTCAGGCGGCATGTATGATAATGCAGTGGAAGAGATGGGGAAAATCCTCGTGACCACAGAACTTGGCGGTGGCGGTACAGCAACACCACATACCGTAGAGATTGCGCGTAAGGGCTTGCGTAATGTCCTCATTCATATGGGCATTTTATCAGGTGAGATCCAGCAGGACCCAACCATAACACTTACCATGCCAGATGATGATTGCTATTTGTTTTCCACCCAAGACGGTCTTTTAGAAATGCTTGTGCATTTGGGGGATGATGTCACCAACGGGCAAGAGATTGCCAGAATATGGCCAAAGGATAGAACAGGTATTTTGCCAACCGCCTATCATGCCAAAAGAAATGGGCGCCTCATCAGCCGCCACCATCCAGGCTTAATCCAATCAGGTGATTGTCTGGCTGTCATCGGCGTGGTCGCCTCTTAAGCTTTGGCAACCACATATCTGCAAATGAGGGGGGGGTAATGGAATGAAAAGATTATTACCAAATTAAGCCAGGCGACATGTGTCCCCCTCGAAGACTTTTCAATAAGGGGGTCTAAAGAATTTCATATTAGTGAAACAAAACTGTCACAAAACTGTAACAAACAACACCTATCTTATCGCCATCAAAAATCAATGCTATAGGATGGTATTATGTTGAAGCATGTTGTATCTCTGGGTGTTATCTCAGGCGCGTCTCTAGCCCTATTCTCTGCGGGCGCACAGGCGCGCGATTATATCTCTGTTGCCGGTTCTTCTACCGTGTTGCCCTTTGCCACAATCGTAGCGGAACAGATGGGTAATAACCCATCTTATAAAACACCGGTTGTTGAATCAGGCGGCTCTTCTTTTGGTAAGAAAAGCGTCTGTGACGGGATTGGCGCTGAATTTATCGATATTGGCAATGCTTCATCACGCATGAAAATTGGTGAGTTGGAATATTGTGATGCCAATGGCGTTACGCTGACGGAAATCAAAGTGGGTTATGATGGCATCGTTTTGGCAAGTTCAAAATCAGGCATCTCAATGGAAATCTCAAAGGCTGATTTGGGCAAGGCGCTGACAGCACGTGTTCCAAATGCTGATAACACAGCTATGATCCCAAATCCTTACATGAAGTGGAGTGACGTCAATCCTGCTCTTCCTGAAATTGCGATTAGAGTGTATGGCCCGCCAACAACGTCAGGTACAAGAGCCTCATTCGCTGAAATGGTGAATGAAAAAGGCTATTGTAAAAAAGATGCCGATGCCAAAGCGACATTGAAAGCGATTGGTGAAAAGGCCAAAAACTGTAGAGCGATGCGTACAGATGGCGCGTATGTCGAAGCTGGCGAACAAGATAACTTGATCGTGCAAAAACTACAGCAAGATTCAAATGCACTTGGTATCTTTGGCTTCTCATATCTTGATCAGAACTCAGACACGCTTCAGGGTGCAAAAATCGATGGGGTAGAGCCAACATTCGAGGCGATTGCTGATGGTGATTATTCAGTGTCACGTGCGCTTTACTACTATGTGAAGCATGAGCATATGGATGTT
>CALEYP010000056.1 GCA_937924895.1 uncultured Alphaproteobacteria bacterium | reverse complement strand
GGTCAATCCACCGATTAAGATTGTGCCGCCGACAAGAAATCCAATGTAATGCCATGGCGGGGTCGCCCGTAACGGCCTATAATCCTGATTCATCAACATGGCGAAAATCGGCCCTGCGTAGCGCATCAGCATAAGAGAGGCCATAAACACCCCAAACAAATAAGCCATCCATATCAGATTTTGCTTTGTGATGGCCTTATCTGCCGAAGGCCGCAGCCATAAAAGCATCCCGCCTATCAATAATATGACACCAGCAACCGTAGGCGCGAGTGCATCACCGATGGTATATTTGCGTCTGACCTTTTCAAAGAGCCCAGTGCCAGTATCCATAGGCACCCAGACAAAAATGATAAACAGAGCCGCCAGAGTAAAGAAAATGGCCAGCAATTTATCTTTTTTTGGATAAGATTCCATTGCTGGCCAATATGATTGTTACAGTATGTTTTGTTTTATGCTTTTACTGAGCAGCTTTCATCAATGCGCCCGCGGCATCATATTCGGCTTGCAACATAGCATCTAGCTCAGCACCTTCATTAATGGCAGCGCCGCCAAATGCTTTGGTGATCATACCTGAAGCTTTGCCATTCTGGATTGACTCCTTAATGGCATTAGTAATGGCGTCACGCGCTTTCGAGTCCATCCCAGCAGGAGCGACAAAAACGAAATAGCCATCTGCATTGAACTGTACTCCAAGGTCAGCAAAAACAGGAGCATCTGGTGTCTGTATCAATGGCTTTGACATTGCAGAGGCCAGATTGACAAGATCGCCAGAGGCAACACCCTTGCCCTGAATACCTGCCATAAAGCCAAGATCCATGTCGCCAGCCTGAACACCATTCATAACAGCTTTGCCACCTTTAACCTGAACGATATTGAACTCAACACCCTGTGCTTCGCCTAGCAAAAATGCCAGATCCGACAATTTTGGTGACATCGTGCCAAAACGCAGATTATTTGCTTTTGCATCTGCAATCATATCAGCAAAAGATGTCCAACCTTTATTCGCTTTCGATACAACGCCCATCTGGAAGCCGGCAGTGGTTGTAAGGCCTGTGAAATCAGATGGCGAGAGGCCTGAACCTGCGGCGGCGACTGCATTATAGCCAAGTGATTCTGTGACTACCAATGCAATGGCTGTGCCATCTTTTGGCATGTCTTTTAATGCTACAAGCGCGTTCACACCGCCTTTGCCCGTAACCTGCTCAGGAATAATCTCCCAACCTGTTGCCGCTTGGATATCGCCAGCAATCAAACGGGCTTGTGTATCTGCCCCGCCGCCTGCTGCAAATGCAATTACCATCTTGATAGGGCCATCAGGCTTCCAACCATGACCATCAGCAAATGATGACGAGACACTCGCCGCAAATAATCCAACAGCTGCAGTGGCTGCCATTAAAAATCTCTTCATGATTTCCTCCCAAAAATCTATAAACTAAGATGTTCACAATAAAGTTGACATGTCAACTTGTTCCTGAAAATTTAGAACAATGACACATCCTTTAGACATGAGTTTTGAAAAACCGTCCTCATTTGTGACTTACCGTCTGGCCAAGTTGCAAAGCCAGCTGAATGCGCAAGGCACAGCTATCCTTAAAGAAAAATCTGGTCTGTCTTTGGTGGAATGGCGCGTGATTCAAGTTATCCGCATGTTTGAAAAACCGTCTCTTAGCCAAATCGCAGAACATGTTCAAATGGATAAAAGGCAGCTTAGTCGTAAAGTCAAAGTCATGATCAGAAAAGGATTGCTAACTAGCCAGCGCGATGATGACGATAAAAGAATTCAAAAACTGGAACTGACTGAAAAGGCCCTAGAGATCAATAAACATCTTATGCCTGTGATGGAACGGCGCCAACATCACCTTCTAGCAGATGTGACGCCTGACGAGTTAGAGATGTTCTACCGCATTATCAATAAAATTGAAGCCGCTGCTAAAATGAGAGATATCAAGTGACCTCATACAAACAAAAACCAGCTAATTTGATTGTCATAATGTCTGATGAGCATCAGGCGCGCGCGTTAGGCTGCGCAGGCCATCCTTTCGTGCAAACACCAAACCTTGATAAATTGGCAGCAAGAGGGACGAGGTTTACCAATGCTTATACGCCAAGCCCTATCTGTGTGCCTGCAAGGGCTAGCTTTGCCACAGGGCTTTACCCACACCAGACACGGCTATGGGATAATGCCATGCCCTATACAGGTACTATCCGCGGCTGGGGGCATGCCCTTCAGGAAAAAGGCGTGCCAGTGGAAAGCATCGGCAAGCTGCATTACCGCGATGAAAATGATTCAGCAGGATTTGATGTTGAACATATTCCGATGATGGTGGCAGGCGGGGTTGGTATGGTCTGGGCCAGCATTCGAAAAGAAGATGAGCGCATTCTTGGACCAAAACGCATGCTAGGCGAATACATAGGGCCAGGTGAGAGCAAATATACAGAATACGACCAGGCCGTTGTAAGCCGCACCCGCGACTGGATTGCTGATAAAGCTGATGATGCGCGGCCATGGTGCCTCTATGTCGGTTTGGTGGCACCGCATTTCCCACTTGTGGTGCCGCAAGAATATTTTGATATGTATCCGCCTGAAACGCTACCTAAAGTAAAGCTGCATCCCAAAGATGGCTATCAGCGCCACCCTTGGATTGAAAAGCAAAATGCCTTTATGGACAGCGAAAACAAATTTGCGAATGCACAAGAACGTCTTGCCGCCATGTCAGCCTATTACGGTTTATGTAGCTGGCTTGACCATAATGTCGGGCAGATCTTAGAGGCACTTGAAGTAACTGGCCAAGTGGACAACACCCAAATCATTTATACCTCTGACCATGGCGATAATGTCGGCGCACGCGGGCTTTGGGGAAAGTCCAATATGTATGAAGAAAG
>CALEYP010000055.1 GCA_937924895.1 uncultured Alphaproteobacteria bacterium | reverse complement strand
GCTGGAATGCCATTTTGCGATACCAATGATTGGCGCGGTCCTTAACGCCAATAATACCCGTCTTGATGCCGCAACAATTGCCTATATTCTTGATCATTGTGAGGCGAAGATCTTCTTTGTTGATACGGCCTTATCTGGCATAGCCAAAGAGGCACTTGGCCTATGCGAAAGTGCGCCGCTTGTCGTTGATATTGATGATACACAAGGGCCCTCTGGTCCGCTAATTGGCACGCTGACTTATGAGGCCTTGCTGGCAGAGGGGGATGATGATTTCCCCTATGCCCCGCCAGCAGATGAATGGGACGCGATAACCGTTGGCTATACTTCTGGTACAACAGGCAATCCCAAAGGGGTGGTCTATAGCCATCGCGGCGCCTATCTGAATGCGGTCAATAATACGCTATGCTGGCAAATGCCGCATTTTCCAGTCTATTTGTGGACATTGCCGATGTTTCATTGCAATGGGTGGTGTTTCCCTTGGTCAATTACCATTTTAGCAGGCTGTCATGTCTTTTTGCGTCAGCCAGAGGCCGGGGCAATTTATAACGCGCTTGCGGATCATAAGGTGACGCATCTTTGCGGGGCACCCATTATTATGAGCATGATTGCCCATGCAACAGCTGAAGAAAAGCGCATCTTTAGCCAGACAGTTGAGATGATGACAGCGGCTGCCCCGCCGCCACCTGCGGTGATTAAGGCGATTGAAAATACTGGTGTGCGTATCACCCATGTCTATGGTCTCACAGAGGTGTATGGCCCTGCTGTAGTATGTGCATGGAAGCCTGAATGGGATAACTTGCCTGAAGAGGAAAAGGCACAGCTTAAAGCGCGCCAAGGTGTGGCCTATGAGTTGCAAGAAGACTGTCTTGTCTTAAACCCTGATACTGGTGAAATGATCCCAGCAGATGGCACGACGTTTGGTGAGATAGTGATGCGCGGAAATATTGTGATGAAAGGCTATCTCAAAGCACAAGAAGAAACAAAAAAAGCCTTCAAAGATGGCTGGTTTTGGACTGGTGATATCGCTGTGATGAATGAAGATGGCTATATCGAAATCAAAGATAGAGCAAAAGATATCATCATATCTGGCGGAGAAAATATCTCATCCATTGAGATTGAAAAGGTTCTGTTTGATCATCCGTCTATAGTAGCGGTTGCTGTTGTAGCGCAACCGGATGAGAAATGGGGTGAAAGCCCCTGTGCCTTTGCTGAACTTGTCAGTGATGCCCAGCTTGAAGAGGACGAATTAGATAGTTTTTGCAGAGAAAGGCTTGCGGGATATAAGAGGCCAAAGCGCTATGTTTTTGGAGTATTGCCGAAAACCTCTACAGGGAAAATTAAGAAAAATGAGTTGCGTGATAGAGCCAAAGCCTTCACGTAAAACAGTTGAGAAAAATAAAAAATATCTAAGGGTAGTGATATGTCAGATTATGGCGAATAATTAAGATGCTCGCTTGATGACATGACGCTCGTATATGGTGTTATAACAGGGATTTGGCAAGGGGGATAAGATAATGGA
>CALEYP010000054.1 GCA_937924895.1 uncultured Alphaproteobacteria bacterium | reverse complement strand
ACGTGCGCTTTACTACTATGTGAAGCATGAGCATATGGATGTTATCCCTGGCATGAAAGCTTATCTCAATGAATGGACCAAACATTGGGGTGAAGATGGTATTTTGGCTGAAAATGGCATGATCCCATTGGGCGATGATGAAGCGAAAGCAAATAAAGCAGCAATGAGGGAATTACCAAAACTAACTGCTGACATGCTAAAGTAAAATCCCTATAAATACGATTATTAGGCAGAGACGTCATTATGCTTAAGTGACGTCTCTTTGCCGTGATAAACAAGGCGAATGGTCTAAAGTAGGATAAGCGTATGCCTGTGTTCATTAATGTTGCTATTATCCTAGCTATTGCGGGATATGCGTATTTTCAGGGTCTGTCATGGGCTGTGAAAACCCGCAATAAACAAGTCGAATCACTTCATTCTTTGCCTCACTATTATGGTATTTATCCGGCCCTTACGACGCTGATTCCCGCGTTATTTTGCCTTTTGGGTTTCATGATTGGCGATGAAATCTACATCCGCAATGAAATAGCCGCATTAATCCCATCGGCCATTAGTACCGCACCGGAATTCTCGCTTACCATCCAGCTAGCACAAATTAAGAATGTCGCTGATGGAATCATTTTTGGTGAACCAGAACAATGGATGATGGTCGCAGGTCAGAAATGGTCTGCGCTACAGTCAAACATCAATGTCGTTGCCAGCATCATGGCCATTGGTCTCGCGGCTTCAGGGGCTGTTTTTGGACAAACACGGATCCAAGCGCAATTTCGAGCGCGTAATCAAGTAGAACGTATTGTCATTATTTTTCTAGCGGCTAGCTCGCTGATTGCCATTATCACAACGATTGGCATTGTTGTGTCTGTGGTGTTTGAATCGTTACGGTTCTTCCAGCTTGTCCCGGTGACAGAATTTTTATTTAACACGACATGGAATCCACAATTTGAAGGGGCTGAACGTGCTGGCTCAGGCGGTGCCAACGCGGTTTATGGCTCGGTGCCATTATTTGCAGGCACCTTATTAATCTCGCTTGTGGCCTTAACAGTTGCTGTGCCTGTCGGATTGTTTTCCGCCATTTACCTCTCAGAATATGCCAGCCCGCGCCAACGAGCACTCATTAAACCAATTATGGAATTACTGGCAGGCGTCCCGACGGTTGTTTATGGCTTTTTCGCCGCATTGACTGTGGCGCCTTTCGTGCGCGATCTCGGCTCATCATTCGGTTTGACTGTGGCGTCTGAATCAGCGCTAGCAGCCGGCTTTGTGATGGGCATTATGATTATCCCCTTTGTTTCTTCATTGTCGGATGATGTGATTAATGCTGTCCCACAATCGTTACGTGATGCCGCCTATGGGCTTGGTTCGACCAAGAGTGAGACGGTACGGCAAGTGGTATTGCCAGCGGCCCTATCAGGTATTGCCGCATCTGTGCTTTTGGCCGTATCAAGAGCCGTGGGCGAGACGATGATTGTGGTGATGGCAGCAGGTCTTGCTGCGAATCTATCCTTTAATCCATTTGATGCTGTCACAACTGTGACCTCACAGATTGTCACGATCCTAGTGGGTGACCAAGAGTTTGAATCTGCAAAGACCCTATCAGCCTTTGCGCTTGCACTGACATTGATCCTTATCACGCTAGCTCTCAATATGTTCGCGCTTGCTGTGGTGAAGAAATATAAGGAGCAGTATGACTAAGATGTCTCATCCTCAGAATTCTGGTCAAGAGCCACAGACATTATCACCGGCAATTGCGCGTGAACGCGTCGCCGAAAGCCTCAAAAAGCGTCATCGCAATGAAGGGCGGTTTCTGTCTTATGGCCGTATTGCTATTTCAACTGCCTTGCTCTTTTTGGTGATTTTGTTTGGGTCCATCCTCAGCAAAGGTATCCCAGGCTTTTTCCAATATTATGTGACGTTTGATGTTTATTTATCAGCCGAAGAGCTTGACCCCTATGGTGATACCTCAGCGCAATCATTATTTGATGGCAATGCGCGCGGTGTCTTACGAGACGGCTTTTTCGAATTGCTTGATGTGAGTGGGCGTAAGAACAAAAAAGCCGCTGGTAAAATTCTATCACAAGGCGCTGAACAGCGTTTGCGTCAGATGGTTGTCGATGACCCATCATTACTAAATACCACGCAAACCATCACTGTGGCAGTAGATGATGATATTGATAGTTTCTTGCGTGGGTTTATTAGCAGAGATACGCCAGAAGATGATCGCCGCATTAATGACATAACGATTGGCTATGTTGATAGCCTGCAAGAGATGGGGCGTGTCAGCTATTTAGTTAGTGACTATTTATTCTTTGGCAGTGCCTCACGTAACCCAGAAATGGCTGGTATTAAGGGCGCCTTTTTTGGCTCTATTTTAACGCTGTCTATTTGTTTATTATTGGCCTTTCCACTTGGTGTCGGGACAGCGATTTATCTAGAAGAGTTCGCGCCCAAGAATAAAATCACTGAATTTATTGAAGTGAATATTAATAACCTAGCTGCTGTGCCGTCTGTCGTTTTTGGTATTCTTGGTCTGGCGGTATTTATTGGTATTTTTGGTCTGCCACGCTCAATTCCATTAACGGGCGGTGTAGTGTTAGCGTTGATGACAATGCCGACCATTATCATCTCATCTCGCGCTGCCATTCGTGCCGTTCCCCCCTCCATTAGAGATGCGGCCTATGGTGTTGGCGCCAGTAAGGTTCAAACCGTTTTCCACCATACATTGCCCCTTGCGATGCCAGGTATGCTAACAGGTACGATTATTGGCATGGCACAGGCATTAGGGGAAACAGCGCCTTTATTGATGATTGGCATGGTGGCCTTTGTCGTTGATATTCCAGGCGGTGTCACAGATCCTGCAACGGTGCTTCCTGTTCAGATATTCATGTGGGCTGATTTCGCTGAGCGCATGTTTGTACAAAAAACAAGCGCGGCAATCATAATTCTGCTAAGCTTTTTGTTGGTTATGAATGCTGCAGCGATCATCATAAGAAAGAAATTAGAAAGAAGATGGTAGAGAATGACGCTTAGCCTTTAAAAGACTGACTGTCGTAATCTGCCGCATGTAAAGAGGTATAACCCTTGTTAGACGCTCAAATTGATACGCCTACTGTTGGCAATATTTTTTCAGAAAACGCAAAGATTACCGCGCGTAATGTCAATGTGTATTATGGTGAGAAGCAAGCTATCAAAGATGTCTCACTAGATATTGGCGTGGGAGAAGTTGTCTCCTTTATTGGTCCATCTGGGTGCGGTAAATCAACGTTCCTTAGATGTCTTAATCGCATGAATGACACAATTGAGTCATGCTCTATCACTGGTGACATACGCCTTGATGGTGATGATATTTATGATTCTAAAATCGATGTCGTGCCATTGCGGGCTAGAGTTGGTATCGTCTTTCAAAAGCCAAACCCTTTTCCCAAAAGCATCTATGATAATGTCGCTTATGGGCCACGTATTCATGGCCTTGCCCAAAATAAAGCAGAGTTGGATAGCATTGTTGAAGCCTCCTTGCGCAGAGCAGGTCTTTGGGATGAGGTGTCATCTCGCCTTGATCAGTCAGGAACAGGCCTGTCAGGCGGCCAGCAACAGCGTCTATGCATTGCGCGTGCGATCGCTGTCTCACCAGAGGTTATTTTGATGGATGAGCCTTGCTCAGCACTAGACCCGATTGCCACAGCGCGCATTGAAGAGCTGATTTTTGAATTAAAAGGCGATTATTCGATTGCGATTGTCACACACTCTATGACGCAAGCAGCGCGTGTATCAGACAGAACCGCTTATTTTCATCTTGGCAACCTCATTGAAGTGGGCAATACACAAGATATTTTTACCAAACCTCAGCATGAGTTAACGAACAGCTATATCACGGGACGCTTTGGCTAAAATAGAGTTGCGGAAAACGCAAAGGATAAAACAGACATGACACAATCTAATCATATCAGCTCTGCTTTCGACCATGACCTAAAAGAGATGAATGAAAAAATCGAAGATCTTGCTGATTTGGTGCAGCATCAGTTGAGTGCTGTCACAGAATCTCTTGCTTTGTTGGAAGATAATGGCCTTGATAAGCTGATCAAACGTGACAAGAAAATTGATAAGCTTGAGTCTGAAATTATTGAACAGGCCGTGGCTGTGATTGCCCTTCGTTCTCCACGCGCCGAAGATTTGCGTCAGGTCCTCGTGATGCAAAAGGTGGCTACTATTTTAGAGCGTATGGGTGATTATGCCCGTAATACGGCAAATCGAACCAAAGTAATTTTGGCAGAAGGGGCAAACCTCGTTGCCGTCTCTGAAATTGAAGCCATGGCGAATTTGCTTCTTAGTACCGTGAATAAAGCATTGGAAGCTTATCATACGTCAAATAAGGACCTTGCTATCGAGGTCAGAAATAGTGATGTGGAAATCGATAAGATTCATACCGAATTGCATAAATCAATCAT
>CALEYP010000053.1 GCA_937924895.1 uncultured Alphaproteobacteria bacterium | reverse complement strand
AATTCCACCTGAAGCATATTTGAACAAAAAATAATTCAGAAACACCTATCAAGGTGTTGTTTTATATAATTTTTTTAACAATTTTTTACTCAAGAAAACCAGTTTTCTTGAGTAAGTCGATTAACATAACTCCGCAGAAGTCGGCTGAATGCTATTTAAAAGAACGCCTGAATTCCAGTCTGCGCACGCCCAAGGATCAATGCATGTATATCGTGCGTCCCCTCATAGGTATTCACTGTCTCAAGATTCGCCGCATGGCGCATGACCTGATAGCCGATTTGGATACCATTGCCGCCATGCATATCACGTGCTTCGCGGGCAATTGCCAAAGCCTTACCGCAATTATTTCGTTTCGTGATAGAAATCATTTCAGGTGCAAATCGCCCCTCATCCATCAGGCGCCCGACACGCAAGGCCCCTTGCAGACCAAAGGCGATATCAGTTTGCATATCAGCCAGCTTCTTCTGATAAAGCTGTGTTGCAGCAAGAGGCTTGCCAAATTGTTTGCGATTCATGCCATAATCATGTGCCCGCATCCAACAATCTTCCGCTGCACCCATGACACCCCAGCTAATGCCATAACGGGCACGGTTCAAGCACCCAAACGGCCCCTTTAGCCCTTCTACATGCGGCAATAGCGCGTCTTCACCGACCTCAACATCCTGCATTATCACCTCGCCAGTCACGGAGGCGCGCAGTGATAATTTGCCGTCTATCTTTGGGGCTGACAGGCCTTTCATCCCCTTCTCAAGGATAAAGCCTTTAATTTTGCCGTCATGCGCCTCTGATTTTGCCCAAATTACAAAGACATCAGCGATCGGCGCATTTGATATCCACATTTTGGCGCCATTTAACCGATAGCCATCTGCAGTTTTAACCGCTGTGGTCGTCATACCAGCCGGATCTGATCCAGCTTCAGGTTCTGTTAGGCCGAAACAACCAATAAACTCACCTGAGGCGAGTTTCGGTAAATAGGCCTGTTTCTGCGCCTCTGTGCCATAGGCGGAGATGGGATACATGACTAATGAGGATTGGACCGAGGCCATTGAGCGAAAGCCTGAATCAATGCGTTCAATTTCACGCGCAACCAACCCATAGGCCACATAGGATGCCCCTGCCCCGCCATAGGCCTCATCCACTGTGACGCCTAATAAGCCTGATTGTCCCATTTTCTTGAATAATTCAGGTCTCTCACCCTCATTCATATATAAATCTTCAACAATGGGTGCGAGTTCTGCCGCGGCAAAGGACGCCGCAGACGCCTGGATCATGCGCTCATCTTCGCTCAGCTGGTCTTGCAATAAAAACGGATCTTGCCATTCAAACGGGATCATATCTCAACCTCATAAAGTGATAGGGTGATATTGGACTTTTTTAGCCAATGATCAAGCCATTAAACGAACCGTACATCCAAGGTGGCGCATCCCTCTAAGCGCGCTTGCAGCATATCGCCTCGCTCAACTGGCCCGACCCCTTCTGGTGTACCAGTCATGATGACATCCCCCGCACCTAAATGATAATAATGGGACAGATGCGAAATGATTTCAGGAATGCTATGCACCATCAAGGAAACATCTGAATTTTGCACTAGCTTGTCATTGACGCGCAATGAAATCTCTTGCGATGAGACGGCGCCGAATTCTGCTTGCGGTGTCAGCGCCCCCAAGATGGCTGAGCCTTCCACATCTTTGCCAAGGCACCAGGGGCGGCGCGTGGCTTTCGCCTCTGCCTGCCGATCACGGCGTGTCATATCTAGCCCCACACCATAGCCAAAGACAAGATTGGCGGCTTGCGCAGGTGATATTTGATGCGCGTCCCCTGATAGCGCCACCACACATTCCACCTCATGATGATAGTCATCTGTCCCATCGGGATACGCAACATCCCCGCCTAGGCTCGCATGATGGGGGGAGACGGTGAAATAAAAAGGCGCCTCGCGATCAACCTCTGCCCCCATCTCTGCGGCATGGGCGGCATAATTGCGCCCAACACAGAAAATACGAGAGACGGGATATAAATCCTCACGCCCCGTGATAGGCAGGGCAAATGGCGCGCGTGGTGCAAATAAATATGACATGATGCCCCCTTTGGCAGAAATGCAGATGAGATGATAGTCAAAATACCATAGCTTTGCGGGCTTTCAAATGCCCCCTCCCGACACGTGAAATGACATCCTCATATCAAAAGAGCCGCCCATAAAAAAACCGAAGCCACAATCGCAGCTTCGGCCCATCATCAGTCTTTTGAAAGAGACTAAACGAGTGTGAGGTTCACAGCAGATGTCTTGCCGTTTTTGCCAGTCTCAAGCTCATAAGTGACCTTTTGGCCATCTTGTAGGTCGCTGATGCCTGAATTTTGTAAAGCAGCGATATGTACGAACATATCTTGTGCGCTATATTCTGGCTGAATAAAACGATAACATTTTGTGGCGTTAAACCACTTTACTGTCCCATTGCTCATATTCGTCTCCTATGAATTTGGGGTTAGGCTTACCACTAAATTCGAGAGGAATAGAAAGGTAACCAGGGTCCCTTTTGGACCACATGCCCCCTATATGATGCGATCTGCCTGAGATGTCCACCGAATAAATCACTTTCTTTATCATTTTTGAGGGCATGAGGCCATGAGGCCAAGAATGGGGGCATTTGGCGCAAAAGGTTAATGCGGATCATAATGAGGTGATGTGCATTTCTGGGAGGCCGGTATGATACAAATCATCAAACTCATCATCATAGGCGCCCTTTT
>CALEYP010000052.1 GCA_937924895.1 uncultured Alphaproteobacteria bacterium | reverse complement strand
AGAATGCTGGCATTATGATAAGAGGCGGAAAAGACATGTTGTATAGCGATAGACCTGAGGGATTTGAATGGTTGGCTAGCGAGCCTGACTTTGACCCCGCTATCCATTTGGCTCTTGAAATGCCTGATGTAATCGAATCACTCACTGATTTTGGGTATAGCGCAGAGCAAATTGCCTCTTGCCCCTCTGATTTTGCGGTCACATCTGTGTTTCGTGTTCTCTCAGACGAGGGCGCGGCCTGCTTGCTTGATGTTTGTCACCAGCTAGAGGCTTTCACCACAAGTAATGCTCGTATCGAACGGAATGTCAGAGGTGGAACCTATCGGTCTCGGTTTTTGCGTGATTTATGCTTATCAAGAGATGTCACTGCCTTTATGTCTGAAATCTCAGGGGTCGCGCTTGCGCCGCATTCCATTCCGCATCAATTAGGGCATCTGAACTATAATCCCAAAGCAGTTGGTAAGAATGTTGATAAATGGCACGTTGATACGCTGATTTATGATTATGTCATGTTTGTCACAGATCCAAAATCAGTGACAGGGGGTGCCTTCCAATATTATCGCGGCACCAAAGATGAAGTTGCTGCATTGAAAGAGGCAGGACAATCACTGCCGGCTGATAAGATAATATCCCCTGATATGCCAGGGCCAGGTTACGCAGTGATGCAACAAGGCAATATGGTGGTTCATCAGGCAAAAGGCCTTGAGGCCCCTGGCGAGCGAATCACAATGGTAAATGGCTATGTCACACAAGATGCCAGCTTGCGTGACTATTCTAGATATGACCAGCTTTGTCTTGTGGATCCGGCGCATATTGTAACGGCGGAATATGCGCGTCATGAAGTGCACCGCGCTGATCAGCTTATCAATCAAACAGGTTTTCAGGCAGATAAAACCGCTTATATCGCCGCCCTGCGAGAGGCCGCAGCACGCCTTGAAGCAGCCGCAGATGTCATTCAACAATCTGATAAGGCGGTGATTGAGCATTTTGGTGACGAATAAGCGTTAGGCGAAGAGGGGTGCCCCTCTCCCATATGTCGTAGTAAAAATCATAGGGTTAGAGCGACTTTGCGCTTGCATCTACTGAAATATCTGTGCTAACTCATGCGCTAATCATAGTATATTTGCGCTGTCATGAACCCAATAAGGGTGCGTCATGTCAGGGCTTTTATGCTTTGATAACTGGCGGAAATCCTTGTGTTTTCGGTTGGTTTTGCTGGGGAAACCTAGCGCAATTTAATGATAGGATCGGTTAAGAGAATCATGGCCAAAACATCACCCGCACAATTTGTGAGACAAGTCAGACAGGAAATTTCTCGAATTTCTTGGGCCGGTCGTCGCGAAACGGGTTTGGCAACCCTTACCGTTTTTATCATGGCCACAATCGCAGCGATTTTCTTCCTGCTTGTGGATTTATTATTTTCGAATGTTATCCAGTTTGTACTGGGGATGTTTAGCTAGTCTTATCTTGGGTGTCCCTAACATGTGGTTAGGTGATGCGCAGGTGATTGTGGAGTAAGAGCTGTCATGGCAAAGCGCTGGTATGTCGTTCATGTCTTTTCAGGGTCTGAAAAGAAAATGGGCCAGGCGATTATGGAACAGGCAGAAGCGAATGGCCTCACAGACATGATCGAAGAGGTCATGGTGCCTGTTGAGGATGTCGTGGAAATGCGTCGTGGTCAGCGGGTGCAAGCTGAGCGCAAATTCTTCCCAGGCTATATCCTCGTCAAAATGGAATTAACAGATGCCAGCTGGTCATTGGTGCAAAGCCAGCCACGTGTGACACGCTTCTTAGGTGGAAAGGGGAAACCCGTACCTATCACACAGGCAGAAGCAGACCGTTTGATTCGTCAAATGTCAGAGGGCGTTGAGCGTCCTAAATCAACCCTATCATTTGATGTGGGTGAAGAGGTACGCGTCACAGACGGGCCATTTGAATCATTCAATGGCATGGTCGAAGAGGCTGATGATGAGAAGGGTCGCTTGAAAGTGGCTGTGTCTATCTTCGGTCGGTCAACACCCGTTGAACTCGAATATTCACAGGTCGAAAAACTGTAACAGTCAATCGAACCATTTATGGTTCACCAGAGGAGTGAGACGCCCCATCTTTTAAGGGGCGCTAAGGAAGGCAAAAATGGCAAAAAAAATCGAAGGATATTTGAAGCTGAATATTCCAGCGGGGGGCGCCAACCCGTCACCACCAGTTGGTCCAGCATTGGGTCAGCGCGGTGTGAACATCATGGAATTCTGTAAGGCGTTTAACGCAGCAACAGAAAACCTAGAAAAGAACATGCCTGTGCCTGTTGTGATTACAGTCTATCAGGATAAGTCATTCACATTCACAACCAAAACAGCGCCTGTAAGCTTCTTCTTGAAGAAGGCAGCTGGTCTTGCCAAAGGTGGCCAGACACCAGGTCGTGAAGTGGCTGGTAAAGTGACAGAAAGCCAAGTGCGTGAAATCGCTGAAGCTAAAATGGGCGATTTGAACGCTGTTGATATTGATGGTGCAATGAACATGGTACGCGGCTCCGCCCGTGCGATGGGTCTGCAAGTTGTGGAGGGCTAAGATGGCCAAGCTGGGTAAAAGACAAACTGCAATTAATGAATCAGTTGACCGCAACCGTACCTATTCAGTGGCGGAAGCAGCTGAGCTTGTAAAAGCAAACGCAAAAGCAAAGTTCGATGAAACAATCGAAATCTCAGTCAATCTCGGCGTTGACCCACGTCACGCTGACCAGATGGTGCGTGGCGCCGTTGCTATGCCAAATGGCACAGGCAAATCTGTTAGAGTGGCTGTGTTCGCACGTGATGCGAAAGCCGATGAAGCGAAAGCAGCTGGTGCTGAATTCGTAGGTGCTGAAGAGCTAGCAGAAGCCATCCAGGGTGGCGAGCAGGGCTTTGACCGCGTTATCGCGACACCAGATATGATGGGTGTTGTTGGTCGTTTGGGTAAAGTGCTTGGTCCACGTGGCCTTATGCCAAACCCAAAGCTTGGCACAGTGACACCAGATGTGGCCTCAGCTGTTACAGCAGCCAAAGCTGGTGAAGTGCAGTTCCGTGTTGAGAAGGCTGGTGTTGTTCATGCTGGTATCGGCAAGGCGAGCTTCGATGCGGCTAAGATTGCAGAAAATGCAGATGCGTTCCTAGAGGCTATTCGCAAGGCGAAGCCATCAGGGGCAAAGGGTGCATACATCAAGAAGATCACAATGAGCTCAACAATGGGTGCCGGTGTCTTCGTTGAGGATGCGCCAGCATCATAATCAGCTGCGGCTGACCAAATTCGAATTATCAGCAGAAATGCTGGTGATAGAAGGCTAGATTTCGTTCTAGCCTTCAAACCTGTCCAAGACTGTAGGCAAGTTGGTGACATTACCAGCTTTTAAACATCCTACATAGACAAGGGGTGAGGCGAATTTTTTGCTTTAACTTTTGTGGGGCAGGCCATGGGCAAATCAGTAATCCTACTGATTTTGCTTTGGTGAAACCAGGTGTGTCAGTCCTGCGGGACAGTCATGCCATAGTAAGTGGAGACGATCGGTGAATCGCGAAGAAAAAGCTGAACTGATCAATACACTGCAAGCCACCTTTGCGGCATCATCATCAGTGGTGATTGCTCATCAGGTCGGTCTGACGGTAGCCGAAAGCAGCGATTTGCGTGCAAAGATGCGGGAAGCAGGGGCCGGTTTTAAGGTCACGAAGAACCGTATTGCGAAAATTGCTGTGCAAGGCACTAAAGACGAAGCTCTTGCTGATATGTTCACAGGTCCAACAGCTGTTGGTACATCTGCGGATCCTGTAGCAGCGGCAAAAGCCCTCGTTGATTTCGCCAAAAGCAATGACAAGGTCACAATTATCGGTGGCACACTTGATGGTGAGCTATTGGATAAAGCCGGCGTAGAAGCGCTTGCTACGTTGCCGTCACTAGACGAGCTACGGGCGAAGCTTGTCGGTCTTGTCAACGCACCCGCGGCCAAGCTGGCACGTATCGCACAGGCACCTGCGGGCGACCTGGCGCGTGTCATTCAGGCTCGGGCAGACCAATTGCAGTCGTAACATCAGACTTAAAGTTAAAGCCTAATAGGAGATTATCATGGCTGATTTAGAAAAAATTGCTGAAGAACTATCAGCTCTTACAGTTCTTGAAGCTGCAGAACTAGCAACATTGTTGGAAGAAAAGTGGGGCGTATCTGCTGCTGCTGCTCCTGTTGCTGTTGCTGCTGTTGCTGGTGGCGGTGACGCCGGCGGTGCAGAAGCTAAGACAGAATTTGACGTTATCCTTGCCTCAGCAGGCGCGTCAAAGATCAACGTCATTAAGGAAGTTCGTGGCATCACAGGTCTAGGCCTGAAAGAAGCGAAGGACCTTGTTGAAGGTGCGCCAAAGCCAATTAAGGAAGGCGTATCACAAGACGAAGCTAACGAACTGAAAGCGAAGCTTGAAGAAGCTGGCGCAACAGTCGAAATTAAGTAATTGGCGTCCAATTCCATTTGGAACGCGTAAATTCCCTTACACCGGATGGTTTTGCTGTCCGGTGTAAGGTCGTTTTTGGGTCTGTTATCCACCACAATGGGGCAAATCCATGGACAACCCGCAGAAATGCAACGGTTTGTGCAAGACGTTCTCTTGCAAAAGCCAGCAGACTTAACGAGACGAAGTCTGTTTTAAATTAAATATTGTGCAGAGGAAAACCAATATCATGGCAAATACAGTAAGCACTCTTGATAGCCGGAAACGTGTGCGCCGCAGCTTTGGTCAACTTACCGAAGTGGCCCAAATGCCAAACCTCATTGAGGTTCAGCGCGCCAGTTATGATAACTTTTTACAAGTCGGCGCGACCGCAGCTGAACGCGAAGCAAGCGGCCTCCAAGATGCCTTTACCTCTGTTTTCCCGATTAGCGACTTCGCTGGTCGTGCAGAATTAGAATTCGTATCTTACGAATTAGAACAGCCAAAATATGACGTCGA
The DNA here is from genome assembly GCA_937924895.1 of uncultured Alphaproteobacteria bacterium. Taxonomy (GTDB): domain Bacteria; phylum Pseudomonadota; class Alphaproteobacteria; order Puniceispirillales; family Puniceispirillaceae; genus UBA685. Next base: position 11,604 of record CALEYP010000052.1, on the reverse strand, counting down.
AGAATGTCAGCAGCGTGGCATCACATTCGCCTCACCTTTGAAGGTGACTTTACGCTTGGTTGTGTGGGAAATTGACGAAGATACAGGGTCTAAGTCAATCCGTGATATTAAAGAACAAGACGTCTATATGGGCGATATGCCCCTTATGACTGCCAATGGTACTTTTATCGTCAATGGCACAGAGCGTGTGATCGTCTCGCAAATGCATCGCTCACCAGGTGTGTTCTTTGACCATGATAAGGGTAAGACACATGCCTCTGGCAAATATCTATTTGCAGCGCGTATTATTCCATATCGCGGCTCATGGCTCGATTTCGAATATGACGCGAAGGACATCCTAAATGTTCGTATCGACCGCAAGCGTAAATTGCCGGCGACAACATTCTTGATGGCACTGCCTGATGAAGAGTCTGTTGATACATTTGTTGAGAATGCCGAAGGGCTAGACCCATCAGATATTGACGGTATGTCACGTGAGGAAATCCTCGCAGCCTTTTATGATTCTGCGACATATAAGAAGACAAAGAAGGGCTGGCAGACTAGCTTTAACGCTGATGCTTTAAAAGGTCAGAAGCTGTTAAAGGATTTGATCGATGCGGCGTCTGGCGAAGCTGTTGCCGCTGCAGGCGCAAAAATGACACCGCGTGCCTTGCGTAAGTTGGAAGAGGCAGGCCTTACAGAAATCCTGATTGATGAAACTGATATTATCGGCCGCTTCTTTGCCTGTGATATTGTGGACATGAAGACTGGTGAAGTGGTTGCCGAAGCTGGTGATGAGATCACAGAAGAGGCCATTGAACGTCTCGGTTCAATGAAAATCACAGAATTTGAAGTGCTTGCCATTGATAATGTGAATGTTGGCCCGCATCTGCGCAATACATTAGCCGCTGATAAAAATACCTGCCGCGAAGAGGCATTGGTTGATATCTACCGCGTCATGCGCCCAGGTGAGCCCCCAACATTAGAAGGTGCCCATGAGCTATTCCATAGCTTGTTCTTTGACCAAGAGCGTTATGATCTATCAGCTGTTGGCCGCGTGAAGATGAATGCGCGCTTAATGCAAGAAACAGATGATGAACTTCGCATCTTGCGCAAAGAAGATATCTTGTCAGTCATGAAAGTCCTCGTTGATTTGAAAGATGGCAAAGGTGAAATTGACGATATTGACCATCTTGGCAACCGCCGTGTTCGTTCGGTTGGTGAATTGATGGAAAATCAATATCGCATTGGCTTGTTGCGTATGGAACGGGCTATCCGCGAACGTATGGGCTCTGTTGAAATTGATACAGTAATGCCTGCTGATTTGATTAACGCCAAGCCAGCTGCCGCAGCGGTCCGTGAATTCTTTGGCTCATCACAGCTATCGCAATTTATGGACCAAACAAACCCATTGGCCGAGATTACACATAAGCGTCGTGTATCAGCCTTGGGCCCAGGTGGTCTAACCCGTGAAAGAGCGGGCTTTGAGGTGCGTGACGTTCACCCAACGCATTACGGCCGTATCTGTCCGATTGAAACACCGGAAGGTCCGAATATTGGTCTGATCAATTCGTTGGCGACCTACGCCCAGATCAACCGTTATGGCTTTATTGAAACACCATATCGCAAGGTTGTTGATGGCAAGGTCACAAATGAATATCGCTATATTTCAGCGATGGAAGAAGGCCGCTATACCATTGCCCAGGCGAATGCCACTTTGGATAAGGATGGCAAGTTTGAAGGGGAATTGATTCCTATCCGCCGTGCTGGTGAAATTGGTTTGGCGCGTCCAACCGATATTGAATATATGGATGTGTCACCAAAACAGCTTGTGTCTGTTGCGGCAGCCCTTATCCCATTCTTGGAAAACGATGACGCGAACCGTGCATTGATGGGTTCAAACATGCAACGTCAGGCCGTGCCATTGCTCAAAGCAGAGGCCCCGATTGTTGGGACAGGTATGGAAGCGCGTGTTGCACGTGATTCAGGTGTGGCGATTATCGCGCGCCGTGCTGGTGTGATTGACCAGGTTGATGCCACACGTATCGTGATCCGCGCTGACGAGGATTCAGATGCTGATGTATCACCAGTGGATATCTATTCACTGCTTAAATTCCAGCGTTCTAACCAGAACACAACTGTGAACCAACGCCCGTTGGTGAAGGTGGGTGATACGGTAAAGGCTGGCGATATCATTGCTGATGGTCCTTCAACTGAAGATGGCGAATTGGCTTTGGGTCGTAACGTACTTGTGGCCTTCATGCCATGGAATGGTTACAACTTTGAGGATTCAATCCTGATTAACGAGCGCATCGTGCGTGATGACGTCTTTACGTCTATTCATATTGAAGAATATGAGATTATGGCACGTGATACCAAGCTTGGTCAGGAAGAAATCACACGTGATATTCCAAATGTGGGTGAAGAAGCGCTTCGCAACTTGGATGAAGCTGGTATCGTCTATGTCGGTGCTGAGGTCAATTCAGGTGATATTCTCGTTGGTAAGGTGACACCAAAAGGTGAATCACCGATGACACCAGAAGAAAAGCTTCTTCGTGCTATCTTTGGTGAGAAGGCCTCTGATGTGCGTGATACATCATTGCGTGTTCCACCAGGTGGTGCCGGTACCATCGTTGAAGTGCGTGTCTTCTCACGCCGTGGTCTTGAGAAAGATGAACGTGCGAGAGCGATTGAGCGTTTCGAGATTGAACGTCTTGCGAAAGACCGTGATGACGAAGCCCGTATTCTTGAGCGTGGTTTCCGCAGCCGTATGGATAAAATCCTCATCGGTCAGACAGTGGCATCAGGTGTTCGTTCGCTAAAGTCAGGCGCCGTGGTAACCGAAGAGGCTTTGGCAGAGCTTTCTAAGACAGATTTGATGAATATCGCTGTGAAGGATGATGCTGCCCAAAAGATGGTAGAAGCCCAGATCGCAGACCATGAAAAGTCAATTAAGGCACTTGATGGTCGCTTCTCTGATAAGGTTGACAAGCTCCAGCGTGGTGATGAGCTATTGCCTGGCGTGATGAAGATGGTCAAAGTCTTCGTGGCTGTGAAGCGTAAGCTTCAGCCTGGTGATAAGATGGCAGGTCGTCACGGTAACAAGGGTGTTATCTCGCGCATTATGCCGCAAGAAGATATGCCGTGCTTGGAAGATGGGACACCAGTTGATATCGTGTTGAACCCGCTTGGGGTGCCATCACGAATGAATGTGGGGCAGATCCTAGAGACGCATTTGGGCTGGGCCGCACGTGGTCTTGGCAAGCAAATTGGCGCAGCGGCTGAAGCAGCCAGAGCGTCAGGCGAAACCAAAGCGCTTCGTGACAAGCTCACAGATATCTATCCAGATAGCCAATATAGCGAGCGTCTCCAGCCAATGGATGATGCACAAATTATTGAGCAGTCAGAATTACTTGCCCGTGGTGTGCCAATGGCAACGCCGGTATTTGATGGGGCAAGAGAAGCTGATGTGATTGAGCTTTTGGAAAAAGCTAACCTTTCAAAGACAGGTCAAGAATGGCTTGTTGATGGCAGAACAGGTGAGATGTTCGATCGTCCTGTGACTGTTGGCTACATCTATATGTTGAAGCTGCATCACTTGGTAGATGAGAAGATTCACGCCCGTTCAATTGGTCCATACAGCTTGGTGACACAACAGCCACTTGGCGGTAAGGCCCAGTTTGGTGGTCAGCGCTTCGGTGAGATGGAAGTGTGGGCATTGGAAGCCTATGGCGCAGCTTACACACTCCAAGAAATGCTAACTGTCAAATCTGACGATGTGTCAGGCCGTACAAAGGTCTATGAAGCCATCGTGAGAGGTGATGATGATTTCGAAGCAGGTATTCCAGAATCCTTCAACGTGCTTGTGAAGGAACTCCGGTCACTTGGTTTGAATGTTGATAGACATGAGGCCGATTACTAGGCGCAAGCCTAGCGGTCTCATGACCCTTTAAACCAACAACTTGCTTTGAATTGAATGACATCGGGGGCAGAGGCCCCCACCACAAGGAGACGAAATCATGAATGATCTTATGAATCCATTCGGTCAGCCTAAAGAAGCTCAGAATTTCGATAAAATCCAGATTTCCATCGCCTCACCTGAACGTATTCGCTCATGGTCGTTTGGCGAGATTAAAAAGCCTGAAACCATTAACTACCGGACATTCAAGCCTGAAAAAGATGGCTTGTTCTGTGCGCGTATCTTTGGTCCTGTGCGTGACTATGAATGTTTGTGCGGCAAATATAAGCGCATGAAGTATCGCGGCGTCGTCTGCGAAAAATGTGGTGTTGAAGTCACATTGTCAAAGGTCCGCCGTGACCGTATGGGTCATATTGAACTAGCGGCTCCTGTCGCTCATATCTGGTTCTTGAAGTCATTGCCATCTCGTATTGGTCTTCTTGTTGATATGACATTGAAGGATCTTGAGCGCGTTCTTTATTTCGAAAACTTCGTGGTGATTGAGCCAGGCCTAACAACATTGAATAAAGGTCAGCTTCTCTCCGAAGAAGAATATTATGATGCGCAAGATGAATATGGTGATGATGCCTTTGAAGCGGCCATTGGTGCCGAAGCCATCAAGCGTATTCTTGCCGATATGGATTTAGATGAAGAGCGTGTCAAAATTCGTGAAGAATTGGCAGAAACAGGCTCTGAAGCTAAGCGCAAGAAGCTTGTAAAGCGCCTTAAGATTGTTGATGCCTTCCGTGAATCAGGCAGCCGCCCTGAGTGGATGATTCTGGACGTTGTGCCCGTGATTCCACCAGAATTGCGTCCGCTTGTACCATTGGATGGCGGTCGTTTTGCGACATCAGATTTGAACGATCTCTATCGCCGCGTTATCAACAGAAATAACCGTTTGAAGCGCCTGATTGAATTGCGCTCACCAGACATCATCGTGCGTAACGAAAAGCGTATGTTGCAAGAAGCGGTTGATGCTTTGTTTGATAATGGTCGTCGTGGCCGCATCATCTCTGGCGTCAATAAGCGTCCTTTGAAGTCGCTCTCAGATATGCTGAAAGGCAAGCAAGGCCGTTTCCGTCAGAACTTGCTCGGGAAGCGTGTTGACTATTCTGGCCGTTCGGTGATCGTTGTCGGTCCTGAGCTAAAGCTGCACCAGTGTGGTTTGCCAAAGAAGATGGCGTTGGAATTGTTCAAGCCATTTATCTATTCAAAGCTCGAACTATACGGCATGGCCTCAACCATTAAGGCTGCCAAGCGTATGGTTGAGAAAGAGCGCCCAGAAGTGTGGGATATTCTTGAACAGGTAATCCGCGAACACCCTGTGCTATTGAACAGAGCGCCAACACTTCATCGCCTTGGTATCCAAGCATTTGAACCAGTGTTGGTTGAGGGTAAAGCTATTCAGCTTCATCCGCTTGTCTGTACAGCCTTTAACGCTGACTTTGACGGTGACCAGATGGCGGTCCACGTACCGCTCTCATTGGAAGCGCAGCTTGAAGCGCGTGTGTTGATGATGTCAACAAACAACATCCTCAGCCCGGCCAATGGTAAGCCTATCATTGTACCATCACAGGATATCATCCTTGGTCTTTATTATTTGACGATGGAGCGTGAAGGTGAAGTCGGTGAAGGCATGGCCTTTGGTGACATCCAAGAGATCTTGATGGCGCTTGATAATGGCTCGGTTAGCTTGCATGCCAAGATTAAAGCCCGTCTAACAACATTTGAAGATGGTGAGCGTGTCACCAAGGTGATTGAAACAACACCTGGTCGTGCGCGTTTGGCCGATTTGTTGCCAAATGACCCATCAGTCACATTCGCATTGGTGAATAAGCTGATGACGAAAAAAGAAGTCTCGAATGTGATTGACTATATTTATCGTCATTGTGGTCAGAAAGAGACTGTCATTTTCTGTGACCGTTTGATGTCTCTTGGTTTTGGTCAGGCATGTAACTCAGGTATCTCATTCGGTATCGCCGATTTGGAAACACCAGAGCTCAAAGAAAAATATGTGACTGAAGCTGAAGAAGCTGTGAAAGAGTTTGAAAGCCAGTATCTCGATGGTCTCATCACACAAGGTGAAAAATACAACAAGGTGATTGACGTATGGTCACGTTGTTCAGACCTTGTCGCTGAAGAGATGATGAAGGGTATTTCAACAGAAGAACAGGGCAAGCCTGTGAACTCTGTTTGGATGATGGCTCATTCAGGCGCGCGTGGTTCTGCTGCACAGATTAAACAGCTAGCTGGTATGCGTGGCTTGATGGCAAAGCCGTCAGGTGAGATCATTGAAACACCAATCATTTCCTCATTTAAAGAAGGTCTTGATGTGCTTGAGTACTTTAACTCAACACACGGTGCACGTAAGGGTCTAGCTGATACAGCCTTGAAGACAGCGAACTCAGGTTATTTGACACGTCGTCTTGTTGATGTGGCTCAAGATAGCATCATCACTATTGAAGATTGTGGCACAGATAAGGGGATTACAATCCGTCCTGTGACAAATGGCTCTGAGGTGGTTGATCCGCTTGGTGACCGTATTCTGGGCCGTACGATGGCAGAAGACCTTGTCGATTTGGCAACTGATACTGTGATCGTCAAGAAGGGTGAGATGGTAAATGAAGACCATGTCATGCAAATCGAAGAGGCTGGCTTAGATCAAGCCTACATTCGTTCAGTCCTTGTTTGTGAATCAAAGATCGGCGTTTGTGGCGCGTGTTATGGTCGTGACCTCGCACGTGGTACCTCAGTGAATATTGGTGAAGCTGTTGGTGTGATTGCCGCGCAATCAATCGGTGAGCCTGGTACCCAGTTGACAATGCGTACATTCCACGTCGGTGGTGCGGCGCAGTCAGGGGCAGAGGCATCAAACATCGAAGCCAATATCGGCGGTAAGATTAAGCTTGAAAATGCGTCATTGGTAAATGGCGCTGATGGCCAGCCAATTGTGATGGCCCGTAATACAGAGCTGACTATCGTTGATGATCAGGGCCGTGAGCGTGTCCGCCATCGCCTACCATATGGTGGTAAGTTGTTCGTCAAGGACGGCCAAGCCGTTAACCCTGGCGACATCCTGATTGAATGGGATCCATATACAATTCCAATCATCACAGAGATGGATGGTATTGCGAACTTCATGGATTTGATTGACGGTGTGTCAATGCGTGAAGTTGTCGATGAGACAACAGGGATCGCCAGCCGCGAAGTCGTAGATTGGAAGTCAGGGAATGCCTCAGCAAACTTGCGTCCTCGTATCACGATGCGTGATGCAGATGGCAATGTTCTAACATTGTCAAATGGCTTGGAAGCTCGTTACTTCTTGTCATCTGGCGCTATCTTGTCAGTTGAGAATGGGGCTGCGGTGAAGGCGGGTGACGTCTTGGCTCGTATTCCACGCGAATCAACAAAGACACGCGATATTACAGGTGGTCTGCCACGTGTGGCTGAGCTGTTTGAAGCACGTAAGCCAAAAGATTTTGCTGTTATCAGTGAGATTGAAGGTCGTGTTGAATTCGGGACTGACTACAAAGCCAAGCGTCGCATTCGCGTCCTTCCCATGGAAGATGGTGTTGAGCCAATTGAATATCTATTGCCGAAGGGCCGTTCATTGGCTGTGAATGAAGGGGATCATGTTCGTAAGGGTGATTTGCTGCTTGATGGCTCACCAGTGCCACATGATATCTTGAATATCCTAGGGGTAGAAGCTTTGGCTGATTACCTTGTGAAGGAAATCCAAGATGTGTATCGCCTTCAGGGTGTGAAGATTAATGACAAGCATATCGAAGTGATTGTCCGCCAGATGCTGCAAAAGGTTGAAGTGGATAATGGTGGCGATACAACATTGCTTGTGGGCGAACAGGTAGAGCGTGAAGAGTTCTTAGCTGCGAATCAAGCAGCCGAGGCCGAAGGTCTACGTCCTGCAACAGCGCGTCCAGTGTTGCTAGGGATTACCAAAGCGTCACTACAGACAAAGTCATTCATCTCAGCTGCCTCATTCCAAGAGACAACAAGAGTGCTGACCGAAGCCGCTGTGTCTGGTAAAGAAGACCGTCTCGACGGCTTGAAGGAAAATGTAATTGTTGGTCGCCTCATCCCAGCAGGGACAGGCTCTGTCATGAATAAGTTGCGCCGCATTGCCTCAGAACGTGATTCTGAAATCGAGCAGGCACGCGCAGTGGAAATGGCAGCAAGACAAGCAGAAATCGCTGAAACAACCGACGAAGAGGCTGTGTCAGCAGAATAATCAGACGAATCTCCGATTCGTTTTGATGAAACTTATAAGAGAGGGCAGGGGTCTAAAATAATGCTTGACCAGTGCCCTCTCTAAACATTAGTATCCGCGCACCTCTATGGATGTAGGTAGTGGTTTTGTGAAGATTGCGCCTGAAAAATGGCAGCGAAGACCAGAAAGCCAAACGATATATTCGCAGTTCGGGGGTAAAAAGTCCTTTAGGTCAGTTTAAAGGCAAAGTAAGTAATCGCAGCAAGGGAAGTCTCCTGAGCTGTTTGTTTATTTGAATTTTAGGTTTTCGGTAGGGCAGAAAAAGGGCCAGCTATGCCAACAATTAACCAGCTTATTAGACATGGTCGTACGCGTCCTGTCTCACGCAACAAGGTTCCAGCCATGGAAGCATGTCCGCAAAAGCGCGGCGTGTGCACACGTGTTTACACAACAACACCTAAGAAGCCGAACTCAGCGCTTCGTAAGGTAGCTCGTGTACGTCTTTCAAATGGCTTTGAAGTAACAAGCTATATCCCAGGTGAGGGGCATAACCTACAAGAGCACTCAGTTGTGCTTATTCGTGGCGGTCGTGTAAAAGATTTGCCAGGTGTACGTTATCACATCATCCGCGGTACATTGGATACACAAGGTGTATCAGACAGACGCCAGCGCCGTTCGAAATATGGCGCCAAGCGGCCTAAGTAAGGAGCAGTTTAGATGTCTCGTCGTCGTTCACCCGAAAAACGTGAAGTATTGCCAGATCCAAAGTTCAAGGATGTGGTCGTGTCAAAATTCATGTCATGCTTAATGTATGATGGTAAGCGCTCCACAGCTGAAAAGATTGTGTATGGCGCTTTTGATCGTATTGAAGAGAAGACTGGCACAGAGCCTATGCGTGTCTTTTATGACGCCCTAGAAAATGTCCGCCCTCATCTTGAGGTGCGGTCACGCCGTGTCGGTGGTGCCACTTACCAGGTACCTGTTGAAGTTCGCACAGATCGTGCACAAGCACTTGCCATCCGTTGGTTGATTGATAGCTCACGCAAGCGTGGTGAAACAACAATGGTTGGTCGTTTGTCTTCTGAGCTTATGGATGCAGCAAATAACCGCGGTAATGCCGTCAAGAAGCGTGAAGACACGCACAAGATGGCTGAAGCCAACCGCGCCTTCTCACATTATCGCTGGTAAGCTGACATTCGTTTCGCAGGAGTTAACTAGATGTCTCGTCAATATCCACTAGAACGTTATCGTAACTTCGGCATCATGGCCCACATTGATGCTGGTAAAACAACTACGACTGAGCGTGTTCTTTATTATACAGGCCGTTCGCATAAGATCGGTGAAGTTCATGATGGCGCAGCCACTATGGACTGGATGGAGCAAGAGCAAGAGCGCGGTATTACGATTACCTCTGCTGCGACAACTTGTTTCTGGTTCCGTACAGAAGATGGTACAACACCATCAGGTGAATATGGCGATGATCCGGAAGAGGCAAAGTTCCGTTTCAACATCATTGACACACCAGGTCACGTTGACTTCACAATTGAAGTAGAGCGCTCATTGGCGGTTCTTGACGGTGCTGTATGTGTGCTTGATGCCAATGCTGGTGTTGAGCCACAGACAGAGACAGTGTGGCGTCAGGCTGACCGTTATAAGGTGCCTCGCGTCGTGTTTGTAAACAAGATGGATAAGATTGGCGCAGACTTCTATAACTGTGTCCACATGATTAAGGACCGTACAGGCGCACAGCCTTTGCCGATTCACATGCCAATCGGCGCCGAATCAGAATTTGCTGGCCTCGTAAACTTAATCACTATGCAGGAATGGGTTTGGGACAATGAAGAGCTTGGTGCCACATGGCAGCTTCGCGATGTTCGTCCTGAGTTCAAGGAAAAAGCCGAAGAGATGCGTGCTGAGCTCATCGAATTAGCCGTTGAGCAAGATGATGATGCCATGGAAGCATTCCTTGAAGGCGAAGAGCCAGATGTGGAAACACTTCAGAAGCTTATCCGTAAGGGTACATTGAACATGTCATTTGTCCCTGTTCTTTGTGGGACAGCCTTTAAGAATAAGGGTGTGCAGCCAATGCTGAACGCCGTTATCGATTATCTACCAGGTCCACTTGACGTACCAGCTTACATGGGCTTTGCGCCAGGCGATGAAACAGAAACACGTAACATTGCGCGTAATGCTGATGACAATGATCCGTTCACAGGCTTGGCCTTTAAGATCATGAATGACCCATTCGTTGGTTCATTAACATTCGTTCGTATCTATTCAGGCACACTCAAGAAGGGTGACAGCTTGATGAACGCTACAAAAGGTAAGCGTGAGCGCGTCGGTCGTATGATGATGATGCACTCAAATAACCGTGAAGAGATTGAAGTCGCGCATGCAGGCGACATTGTGGCGCTTGCTGGTTTGAAAGAAACAACAACAGGTGACACATTGTGTGACCAGCAGAACCCAGTTGTTCTTGAAACAATGACTTTCCCAGACCCAGTTATTGAAATTGCGGTTGAGCCAAAGTCAAAGAACGACCAGGAAAAGATGTCTCTAGGTCTTCAGCGTTTGGCCGCCGAGGATCCGTCATTCCAGGTGACAACAGACCTTGAATCAGGTCAGACAATTATGCGTGGTATGGGTGAATTGCACCTCGACATCTTGGTTGACCGCCTGAAGCGTGAATTTAAGGTTGAAGCTGCGATTGGTGCCCCTCAGGTGGCGTATCGCGAAACAATCACCAAAGAAGTTGAAATTGATTACACGCACAAGAAGCAGTCTGGTGGTTCAGGTCAGTTTGCGCGCGTCAAGATTAAGTTTGGACCATTGGCCGAAGGTGGTTACGAGTTTACAAACTCTATCGTTGGCGGTTCTGTTCCGAAGGAATATGTACCTGGCGTTGAGAAGGGCATCATTTCTGCGAAGGAAACAGGCAATATTGCTGGCTTCCCAGTGATTGACTTCCAAGCTGAATTGGTCGACGGCGCAAGCCACGATGTTGACTCATCTGTTCTTGCCTTTGAAATTGCTGCAAGAGCGGCCTTCCGTGAAGCCATGGAAAAGGCAGCATCTCGTTTGCTTGAGCCAGTGATGAAGGTAGAAGTCATTACACCTGAAGAATATATGGGTGATATCATTGGTGACTTGAACTCACGCCGGGGTAATGTGGGTGGTATGGAAACACGCGGTAACGCCCGTGCTGTGACAGCCATGGTGCCGCTAGCGAATATGTTTGGTTATATCAACACACTTCGTTCAATGTCTCAGGGTCGTGCGCAATACTCAATGCAGTTTGACCATTATCAACAAGTGCCTCAGGCCGTGGCTGATGAAGTCCGCGCCAAGATGGCTTAATGAATTCGAATTAGATAGTTTAAGAGGAGCATAAGATGTCCAAGGAAAAGTTTGACCGTTCCAAGCCGCATGTGAACATTGGAAC
>CALEYP010000051.1 GCA_937924895.1 uncultured Alphaproteobacteria bacterium | reverse complement strand
GCAACCCATTAACTGACGGATAACGGCCTGTGAAAATTGCGCCTCTATTTGGCATGCAGATAGGCGATGTTACATGGAAATTGGTCATGCGGGTACCACGCTCTGCTAGCTTGTCTATATGCGGCGTCTTTACGACCTTATGGCCAGCACATCCAAGCCAGTCAGCACGATGCTGATCTGTCATAATATAAAGAATATTCGGACGCTCTATCATGCTGATACAACCTTTGATCTGGCAGTAATAAAATGATACCCGATGATAGCTGCACCTATTAATAAGGCAGGGCCATTCACAGCGAATTCTGGATGAATAAGCGCTAGACCAATCGCTAACCTTGCGGCAACTTCAAACAGAGATAAGCGCGTTAAATCAAAGCGTGAGGTAGCTGATGCAAGCAAATATACCATCGCTAAAAGGCGCAAGATTAAATAACTAAAGCCAATAAGCGTAGCTTCACCACCAGCTTCTGAGACAATCAACATCTCAGGATTAAAGGCAAAAAGGAATGGTATGGCAAAAATGACTACACCAATTCTTGTCGCGGCGGCGGCTGTTGATATCGCACCACCACCTGCGATCGCCGCTGCTGCAAAGGCCGCCATCGCAACAGGTGGTGTAATGGCTGATGCTACACCAAAATAAAACACGAAGAAATGAGCTGTAAGATTACTCAAGCCAAGCGTTGTGAGCGCAGGTCCTAAAATCACGATGATTGTAAGATAAGCTGGCAAGGTTGGCATGCCCATACCCAAAGCTAACGAGGCTAATGCAGCAAAAATCAAAGCCACTAACAAGCTATCTGAAGCATTAGCATTGACGACCTTTGCAAATTCCAGAGGTAGTCCGGTAGACCCTAACACCGCGATAATGATCCCTATCGTGCCGATTGCCATAAGCAAGCGCCCAAAAGTGATGCCGCCTTTTGCAAAACTCTCGACAACGATAAAAGGTTTCTTGCGAATGTCTGAATTAATAAAACTCAGAACCATAAGCAGCGTAAGTGCTAACATTGCGGAACCTGCGGCAGAGAATCCTGATACAAGCGCAAACACAACTGTTGCTATCGGCAAAACAACAAGGACAAGATTGATCCAGTCCTGAATAACAATTGGCTCTAAATCTTCGGTATCTGAAGCGCCCATATTCAGGGCGCGCGCTTCAAAAATCACTGTCACAAATAGAGATAGATAATAAGCAAGTGCTGGCACAATTGCCGCGATGATAATGGTCAGATAATCAATACCTAAGAAATCGGCCATGACCAATGCTGCCGCACCCATAATCGGGGGCATTATCTGCCCACCTGTAGATGCAGTTGCCTCAACCCCTCCAGCAAACGACGGCGAAAAGCCACGATTTTTGATCATGGGAATAGAAATAACACCCGTACCGACCACGTTCGATACTGCAGATCCTGAGATGGTGCCAAATAATGAGCTGGCCATGATGGCGGCATGGGCAGGGCCACCTCTAAAACGACGCATCGCATGAAAACTAAGTTTAATCATGGAATTGCCGCCACCAGTTCCCTGCAACACAGCGCCTAGAATGATGAATGGAAAGACTGTATTTAGCAGGATA